>DATFQK010000130.1:0-4487 GCA_035264345.1 Gemmatimonadales bacterium
AAAGCGAGGAAGGGGGGAAGTAGGGACTTCCTCGCTTCCCCGCTTACTTCCCGAACGCCTTGCCCAGCATCCCACTCACGTCGTCCATCACATTCCCGTCGTTGTCGTGGTCGAGGAAGCGGCTCAGCGCGCCCATCACGCCCGGTGACTGTTCCTTGAGCCGCTCGTGCTCGCCGGTGAGCATGGTGGAGAGGCCGTTGGTGTCGAGCTGATTCTCCCGCTTCGCCCGGCCGAGGGCGCCCATGACGAGCGGCGCCAGCATGGTGAGGAGTTGGGCGGTCTTGCCGGCGTCGAGCCCGGTGGCCTGACTGAGCCCGTTCTGGACGTTCTGCTGCCTTCCGCCGAGCACGTGCTTGAGGATTCCGGCGCCGTCCGCTCCACCACCCTGATTGAAGAAGCCCGGAATGTCGTCCAGAATGCTTCCATCGTGGTCCTGGGTAATGGCCCGGTCCAGTGATTGTGCCTGGCTGGGGTTGCCCGCGTTCCGGGCTACCGCACTCAGGAGGAGTGGCAACGCCGCATCCACCGCATTGCTGGTGGTGCCCTGGTCGGCGCCGATCTGATGGCTGATTGTGTTGATTGCCTGCCCGCCGAGTCGTTGCTGCAGCATTTCAAGGAGTGACATGGAGACCTCGTTTGGAGAATGAGCCACGAGTCGCGAGTCGCGAGTCGCGAGTAAAAATCGATTCGAGGCAGTGAAGATGCCGTGTCGGGTTCAAGATGAATGTGGGCGGGGTCACTGACCTCGTTTGCCCGCTCACCGCTTACCGCTTACGGCCTACCGCTTAGCTTCCCTCATGATCCCAAAAACCCTCGCCCGTTTGCAGTTGGCGGGAGCGGCGCTGCTGTTCTCTACCGGTGGTGCCGCCATCAAGGCTGCGGACTTTACGGGGTGGCAGATCGCGAGCTTCCGGTCCGGTGTGGCGGCGGTGGCCCTGTGGATGATGACACCGGCGGCCCGACGGGGCTGGACCTGGGGTGGGGCGCTGGTTGGGGTCGCGTACGCGGGCTGCCTCACTCTCTTCGTTCTGGCCAACCGACTCACCACCGCAGCCAACACCATCTTTCTTCAGTCGACGGCCCCTCTTTACCTCCTCATCCTCGCTCCCTGGCTGCTCAAGGAGCCGGTGCGCCGCCAGGATCTCGGCTTCATGGCGACCGTCGCGGCGGGGCTGGCACTGTTCTTTGTGGGAGTCGAGCAGCCGATCGTCACCGCTCCCGATCCTGACAAGGGCAACCTGCTCGCCTTGGGAAGCGGGCTCTGCTGGGCCCTTGCCGTGGGTGGGCTCCGCTGGCTGAGCGCCGCGCCGGGGCGGGGGTCGCCGGCCGCGGCGGTGGTCTCCGGAAATCTGACCGCGTTTCTGGTGGCGCTGCCGATGGCGCTCCCGGTCGGCTCCCACACCCCGGGTGACTGGGCGATCATCGGTTACCTGGGCATCTTCCAGATTGCTCTGGCCTATGTGTTCGTGACCAGCGCCATACACATCATTCCGGCCGTGGAGGCCTCGGTGATCCTGTTGCTGGAGCCGGTCCTCAACCCGGTCTGGGCCTGGGTCATTCAGCGGGAGACGCCCGGCACCTGGGCCCTGTTGGGAGGGGCAATCATTCTGGGTGCTACGACCTACAAGAGCTGGAGCGAGAGCCGGGTGGCGGCTCCGGTAACCTGATGCGACATGCTCCGGCGCTGATCGAGACCATGCGGATCCGGGACGGTATCGCGCCGCTCTGGTATCTGCACATCCGCCGGCTGGCCACCAGCTGCAAGGCGCTGGGCATCCCCCTTCCAGGCGAGCTGCCGCCGCCGGAAGGAGGTCTCGATCGAACGGTGCGGTGGGAGGTGGGAATGCGCGGGGTGCAGGAGAGCGAGCGGCTGGTCGAGCCGGTCGAGCGGGTCAAGCTCATTATCTCCCGGATCGCCCATCATCCTTATCCCCACAAGACCACGGACCGGGCTCAGTTCGACAGGGCGCTGGACAAGGCCCGCGGGGCGGAGGCCGACGACGCGCTGCTGCTGACTCCCGGAGGCTATCTGGCGGAGACCGCCATCTGGAGCGTGTTCTGGTGGGAGGGGGGGAAGCTATGCGCCCCGGCCCTGGAGCTGGGAATCCTGCCGGGGGTGGGGCGGGCCCGAATCGCGGAGCTGGCCCGCGAAATCGAGGGGAGGCGGGCGACCTGGAGCGAGGTCAGGGGCCTTCCGCTCTTTCTGGCGAACGCTGTTCGGGGCGTGGCCAAAGTCTCGGCGGTCCAGGACGATGCCGTGCCCTCCGCCAAGCAGACAGACGACCTGGCTGCACGTTTTTGGCCTTGACCCCGAGGTCTTCCGGGCGATATTTCCCGGCTCGGGACGCTGGCCCGTGGTGGTTGTAGCTCAATCGGTTAGAGCGCCGGACTGTGGCTCCGGAGGTTGCGGGTTCGATTCCCGTCAGCCACCCTCGTGTGTCGGGAGTCAGGAGTCGGGGGGCAGGAACAGATGAGGAGCGTGGACTGGAGCCATCCAGACTCCTGACTCGAGACTCCCGACTCGACTAGGTCCGTAGCTCAAGTGGTAGAGCACCGGTCTCCAAAACCGGGGGTTGCAGGTTCGAGTCCTGCCGGGCCTGTGGGTGTTAGTCGAGAGTCGCGAGTCGCGAGTCGCGAGGGGAGGCTCGGCAGAGTTCGGGAGCGGGCTGGAACACTCGGTTTTACTCGCCTGTTTTCCCTGGGTCACGACTCTTGGCCCGTGACTGGTGGCCAGAGCTGGTCACTAGAGCTCGCGGCGCGTGACTCATGACTCGAGACTCGTGACTCCCGACTCGAATACAACGGCGCTATCGTCTAGGGGACTAGGACGGGGCCCTCTCAAGGCCCAAACACGGGTTCGAATCCCGTTAGCGCTACTGTTGGAAAGGGGGGCTGTTGGCCGTGAGTTGCTTCAGAGAGCTCCCAGCCCAGCTCTTAGCTCTCACGGCCCCATCGTCTATCGGTTAGGACGCGACCCTTTCAAGGTCGAGAGAGGGGTTCGACTCCCCTTGGGGCTACTACCCGCGCCGCTAGCTCAATTGGCAGAGCAAGTGACTCTTAATCACTAGGTTGTAGGTTCGATTCCTACGCGGCGCACTGAAGAAGACGATAGAACCAGAAAGGACGCAACGGGTTGACCTACGGTCAGCTCGTTTTTTTTGGTATCAGTCGCGCACTTTGGTGTGGCCGTGGGGCAGTCACACGGACAACGCTGATGGCGACTCAATAGCCGAACGGGAAAGTCCGTGGCTGTGGCGCGTCTTCAGCCCGCAGATAGGTAATCGTGTACGGGCCCATGAACGTCGCCGACAGCAGCGTCCTTCCCTTCGCGATCGAGAAATGGTGCATACCTGCCGGGGCGGTAGCAGAATCGCCGACTGCCAGGGCCTGGGTCATCTTGGAGTCGAGTTTGTCTCCCGTGCCGACCAGGAGCGTTCCCTCCTTGATCTCGACGTGCTCGTAACTGGGATGGCTGTGCGGCGGGATCCGGTACCCATTCGGCATGGAAACCAGGAGAGTAAATGGGCCGGGGCGGGTGGGATCGCCGCTGAGGACGGCAATGAGCGCGCCGGGTGGCAGCACAGGGGGGACTGACCACTGTAATGACGCGGCTCCGGCCGAACTCTGGCCAGTGCACCCGGAGGCGCCAGGAATCACGCCCGATGCAGCAACGAGCACAGCCAGCAAATCAGGCCATCGGGCCATGGGTCTGCTCCTCGAGCTGTAGCAGCGCTCACGAGTCCAGGAACAGCGTCGCGTGCCGCACGAATGAGTCGTGGAACTGGAAGAGCGAACCATGTCCGGCATCGGGATAAACCAACAGCAATGCGTTGGGCAGGTGCTCGGCCATCAGGTACGAGTTTTTAACCGGAATCATCGTGTCTAAGATGCCGTTCACCACGAGACAAGGCTGCGTGATCCTCCGGAGCTCCCCGAAACGTTCGCCATCAACGCGCTCCCACGCACGAAACGCGGCGATCTGGGCCTGCGCGACGTTCGGGGCCGCAACCGGCTCCCGATCTTGAGTGCGTGCCGCGAGCCGCATCACGAAGGCCTGGCCGGCCGCCTGGCTCGATTCGCTTGGGGCAAAAAAGAGCTTCACCAGGATCTGAGGGCCCGAAAGATTAGGGTCCTCGAGTATTCGCCTCAGCTCTGGCTTCTCCAGGTGCATGATGTCCTCACCACCTCTTGGTGCGGTGCCGACCAACAGCATCTTGCGGACGATGGCGGGACGATCGAGCGCCACCTGCTGCGCAACCATCCCCCCTAGCGAGAAGCCGAGCAGGTCGATCCGGGTAAGGCCGAGCGCGTCCCCGAACGCGAGCAGGTGCCCGGCCATTCCATCGATTGTGGTAGGTACCTCTCCGGTCGAGCGTCCCACCCCGGCACTCTCGAACAAGATCACCTCGCGGCTGCCGGCAAGCTGGTTGGTCACGGCCGGGTCCCAGTTGTCCAGGGTCCCGGTGAAGTGCTGCAGGAAGACCAGC
>DATFQK010000131.1:0-2728 GCA_035264345.1 Gemmatimonadales bacterium
CGCGTCTACCGGCGAGCACGAAGCCGTGGAGCTGCGTGACGGCGACTCCAACCGGTACGGCGGCAAGGGGGTGAGCGAGGCGGTCCGCAACGTGAACGAGGTGCTGGGGCCCCGCCTGGAGGGCAGGGCCGCAGAGGACCAGATCGGGATCGACGCCGAGATGATGGAGACCGATGGGACACCCAACAAGAGCAAGTTGGGCGCTAATGCGATTCTGAGTGTGTCGCTCGCGGTCGCGCGCGCCGCGTCTCAGGACTCCGGGCTTCCGCTGTACCGCTATCTGGGCGGACCCATGGCGCGGGTACTCCCGGTCCCGATGATGAATATTCTGAACGGCGGGGCCCATGCGTCGAACAACGTCGACGCGCAGGAGTTCATGATCGTTCCTATCGGGACCGACAACTTCCCCGACGCTCTCAGGATGGGTGTCGAGGTCTTTCACGCGCTCAAGAAGGTGCTCGGCAAGATGGGACTGTCGACGGCGGTCGGTGACGAGGGCGGCTTCGCGCCGATGCTTCCGTCGAACGAAGCTGCGCTGGACGTGGTGATGCAGGCCATCAAGGCGGCTGGGTTCGAGCCCGGCTCGGATGTGGCGATCGCGCTCGATGTCGCGGCCAGCGAGCTGCACCAGGACGGCGAATACGTCTTCAAGAAAGGTGACGGTAGCCGCCGTTCGGCCAAGGACATGGTGGACCTCTACGCCGGATGGGTGGACCGCTATCCCATCGTGTCGATCGAGGATGGGCTGGCGGAGAACGATTGGCCCGGCTGGGCCCTGCTGACCGAGCGGCTGCACGAGCGGGTTCAGCTGGTCGGCGACGATCTGTTCGTCACCAATGTCGACCGGCTGGGGCGAGGGATCGAGGAGGGTGTCGGGAACGCGGTACTGGTGAAGGTGAACCAGATCGGCACCCTGACCGAGACGCTGCAGTGCATCGAGCTGGCCAAGGGCAGCGCATACGGAGTGATCATCTCCCACCGTTCGGGCGAGACCGAGGACACCTTCATCGCCGACCTCGCCGTCGCGACCGGGGCAGGGCAGATCAAGACCGGCAGCGCGAGCCGCACTGACCGGACCGCCAAGTACAACCAGCTGCTCCGGATCTCGGAGGAGCTGGGCGATCTGGCCCACTATCCCGGGCGTGACATGTACCAGCTATGAACTGGGGCCGCTGGGCTATGATCCTCGGCGTGATCTTCGCCTTGTACTTTGCCTTTCAGGGCGGGGAGTATGGGACGCTGGACCTGCGCGAGCTCCGCAAGGACGCGGCCGAGGAGAGCACGGCAGTAATGCGGCTGCAGCAGGTGGTGGACTCGCTGGGTCGCCTGGCCGTCGCCCTGGAGAAGGACCCAGTGATGCAGGAGCGGGTGGCCCGGGAGCGGTTCGGGATGCTCCGGCCCGGGGAGTTTTTGTATCGGCTGGTGCCGACGGTCGAAAAGCGTGAGCGGTAACCGCAAAAGCGTGAGCGGGAAAAGAAAAAAGCCCAAGCGCGAAAAGCAAAAGCGTGAGAGGTGAGCGGGAAAAGCAAAAAGGGTGAGCCGGGTTATTTTTTAAAGAGCAGGAGCCCGGTGAGGCGGGCAGTTCCCGCTTACGTTGTTGGTTGTTCCCGCTCACGCTCTTGAAAGGAATAAGACGGCAGGGTAGCTCAGCTGGTTAGAGCACGGCACTCATAATGCCGGGGTCGCGGGTTCGAGTCCCGCCCCTGCTACCTTTCGAAGCCCCGCACTCCCACCGAGTTCGGGGCTTTCGTCATTCGATCCCTCAGCCTCGCTCATGCCACCTACGATTCGCAAGCGGAAGTTTGATATAGCCGATGTGGTAGGACGGATTCGGCGGGCAGTCAGGCCACTGCCGAAGGCGGCGATGTTCGCTCTCGCCGAAGAAGGCCACACCTCCCTCTTGGAGCAGCTCGTCGCCTGCATCCTCTCGATCCGGACTCGAGACGAAGTAAGCTTGCTGGCGGCCCAGAGCCTGTTCGCTGCTGCGCCCACGCCCGAGGCCCTGGCCCGGCTCACGCCGACTACCATCGATCGGCTGATCGGCAAGGTCAGCTTTCACGAGGCGAAGGCCGCCCAGATTCGGGAGATCGCACTCCAAGCGGTGGCGCAGTACGGCGGGAAACTGCCCTGTGAGGCCGACGTGCTCCGTTCGTATCGCGGCGTAGGTCCCAAGTGCGCTAATCTGGCGCTCGGGATTGCCTGCGGGGAAACGCTGATTTCGGTGGACGTTCACGTCCATCGGATCGTGAACCGGTGGGGGTACATCCGGGCTTCCTCGCCGGAGCGCACGATGGCGGAGCTGGAGCGCCGCTTGCCCCCACGGTATTGGGTCGAGATCAACGCACTCCTGGTGCCGTTCGGCAAACACATCTGCACTGGAAGTCTCCCCCACTGCTCCACCTGCCCCGTGCTCCAGATGTGCCGCCAGGTTGGCGTCACGAGACACCGCTAATCCGGCTGCACCTACAACGTCAGTGCGGTCTATGATGCCGCCAGCAACGCCCTCTCGGGCTTTTCCTCCCCAGCACCACTGCGGTCGCGCGCAGCCGGAGTTGCCGCGAAGGGGCAGTTCTTCGTCCTAGGTGGCTCCGATTATGAGCCAGGTTCTTTCGGCTGCGGCGAAGGTACCGGTAACCTGACAGCAGAGGTGCGGGCCTACACGCCCTGACGTGCCCGGCTTACCCGGAATTCGTTTACTCAAATGCCTGTCGTGAGCACACAACAGATC
>DATFQK010000132.1:0-7770 GCA_035264345.1 Gemmatimonadales bacterium
GCGATCTGCACCATCATGAACCCGGAGCACAGACCCGGATCACTGGTGAGAAACGCGGGAAGGCCCTGAGAGAGATCCGGATTGACCAGCCGCTCGACCCGCCTCTCGGCGATGGCCTGCAGCGTGGTGAGAGTCAGCGCCAGGACGTCCAGCGCCTGGGCAACCGGTTGGCCGTGGAAATTGCCTCCCGAGATTACCTCTCCATTCTCGAAGACCAGCGGGTTATCGGTGGAGGCGTTGAGCTCCACGATGGCAGTCTGCTCGGCGAAGGCGATAGCATCGGCGACCGCACCCAGCACTTGAGGAGCACACCGAAGGCTGTAGGCGTCCTGTACTCGAGGATCGTTCTCCCGGTGAGATTCACGAATCTCGCTCTTCTCCAACAGCTCACGCATGAGTGCCGCGGCTTGACTCTGACCTGGGTGGGGGCGTGACTGGTGAATGCGCGGGTCGAGGGGAGCAGGCGTTCCACGCAACGCCTCCAGGCTCATTGCCGCGGCACCGACCGCGGTGCGCCAGAGGACCCTGGCGTCGTGCACCATCATCGCCAGCAGCGCGGTTTGAGCCTGAGTTCCATTGATGAAGGCAATGCCCTCTTTGGGGGCGAAGCGGTAGGGCGAAAGTCGGGCGTCTTTGAGGGCAGCATCAGCGGGCGCTGGTGCTCCGCCGTCGGAGAGCACATGGCCTTCGCCCATCAGGGCGAGACCGATGTGGCTCAGCGGTGCCAGGTCTCCGCTGGCCCCCACGCTGCCCTGCTCGGGAACCATTGGCACAACCCCGGCATTGAGCAGGTCCACTAAGGCGTTCACCAGCTCGGGACGCACGCCGCTGGTCGGCCGCAGCAGCACGTTAGCGCGAAGCAGCATCACTGCTCGCACCACCGGCGCCGGCAGCGGAGCGCCCACCCCGGACGCGTGACTGCGGATCAGATTGGTCTGGAGTTGGTCGATCTGGTCGGCTGGAACCCTGACGTTCGCCAGCTTCCCGAATCCGGTGTTGATCCCGTAGATCGTTTGCCCTGATTGAATCGCCCGCTCCACCAGCTGCCGGCTTTGGGATAAGGCGCTTCGCGCAGACGGGTCGATCGAGACGCGACTGGTAGGGTTCCGCGCTATGTAAACCACGTTCTCGATGGTGAGTGAGCGGCCGTCAAGAACGCAGTCGGTGCGAGCCATCGCCCGAAGTTGACGCCGTCACGCTGCCGATTCAACCCCCGAGCCCAGCCGACTCCGCTCAGGGCGTGGCCGTCCGTACCACGAGGAGCTCGGGGTTCCCGGGATCGGTCTGGTAGGCCCAATCCAGAATCATCAAGTTTCGCCCGACATGGCTCACCCGGACTGCGCCGTACCGGAGAAACTCATCGCCGGCCTCCATCTCGAACACGTAACCCCTGCCCGGCGCAGCTTCGATCGGGGTAGTGGCATATCTGCCGCACGAGCTGGGATCTGGAGCACTAAGGCAGGGCGCGTCATCAATGCTGGTCAGGTCGCCCACGGGCTCCTCCGAATAAAACTCCACCCCGGTGCCGGCTCGCCTTGGCGTCATGAACAACCGGCCCGAGGCGTCACGGTCGACGTAGAAGTCCACATCACTGGAGGCGCCACTCCGCACTCGACCCAGCTCACCCGCCTCGACCACGTTATCCCCATCGTCGTCCCAGAACCGAAAACCGCTGCTGTTTGAGTCCACCTGGATGGGATAGAGAACCAGATTGCGGCTGTCCGGCCGTGGTGTATCGAAGACGATCCTCGATCGGTTGCTCTCCGCACCGTTCTGACTGGCCGAGCTGACCGAGAAGCAGCGGGATACTCCGTTGACCATCGCTCCCACCAAAAACTCCGGGGCCACCGTGGTACCCTCGAGAGTCCAGGTGGTCCCGCACGGTTCAGTCCCCGCCGGGGCGTCGATGTCATAGGTGGTGCTGTAGATCCGGTAGCTCTGAAAGTTGTCGGGATCGGATTCGAACGCGTTGTCAGGCCATGTCAGCGCAACCGCCCCGTTCAGCGTAGTGCTGAAGAGATCAGCCGGCACATCCGGGGGGTTGCTGGGACTGGATTGGTCCGATGAGCAAGCCATGACCAGCAGCAGGATGACCGGCAGATGCCAGCCTTGCATACAGGGCTCCGGAGAGGGATGGCGAGACCCACGGCAGATCGCGTGCCACTGCCAGAGTTCCGGAGTAGAACGGAGTTAGCCCGCAGCTGGCAGGGGAAATCTGGTTCTATTGTCCTCGCCGGAGGACAGTTACTCCTCGAAGGTGGTCTGGTTGTAGTCGAACTTCAGGTCCGGCAGGTCGGTCAGATAAATCGAGAAGTAAAACGCGAAATTGCCGTTGGCGTTCCGCACGAAGTTGAAGCCGGCTCGCCACTCGTGCAGCTGCCGCTCCAACCGGACCACCTGAGATTCGAACTCGGTGTCGGTGATATTGTACTGCGACGACCAGGAGAGTGACCAGAAGGGTGTGGGGGAGAAGCTGGTACTGAATCCCAGGCTCTGCTGGCCGGGCGTACTGGGTTGTGCGGGTATTGGCCGGGTGCGGGACAATGTGTAGTTGAAGTTGGCCGTAAACTCCCGGCCGCCGCCATGGAAGGGGACCCGCCCGCTGTTGTAGAACGAACGGTTCCGCCGACCGGCATCGACCACGTACGAGGAGGGCACGTTTTCCCGCCGACCCGATGATCCCTTACCCAAGCCGAAGATCGATCCGATTGAGCGGAGGGTGTTCCCGGAGATCGCGAAGCTGGCGCTGACGTTGCTCAGGAAAGGAGCAAACTTGGAAGTGTCGATGCCCACCGGGCCTCGCCAGAGGTCGTGGGTGAAGCTCAGGGTAAACTGCGGCAGCAAGTCACTGAGCAGCGAATTTGTAATCGATGGCGTCGTCCAACCCGTCCGTCCTGGCTTCTTGGCCTGCTCGAAGTCATAGCTGATCGCAGTGGTGTTGATGCTCAGCACACGGAACTTGGGGGTCTCGGCGCCAGAGGTGTCGCCCGGGGCCCGCTTGGCTTTGGCCTCGAAGGTCTGGGACAGGCCGAGGCTCATGGTTTGGGTGGCATCGCTTCGCAACTGGAGTCCTTGCCCCGGTAGTACGGTAGCCTGGGCATATTCCAGTGGCACGGACGCCGCGGGCGAGTAGTTCCAGCTCAAACTGGGCGACAGGCTGTGCCGGATGCGGCTGGCAAATCCGAACCCAGGTAAAAAGGCGAACAGGGTCGGCGACGCGGTAGCCGAGAACCGAAAGCGCTTTCCCTGGTGAACGAAGTCGCCGTTGGTGTTGCGGTTTCGGAGCAGGAAAGGACCCGAGGTCGTATTCGCGACACCCAGTGCCGGCTGCACCTTCCAGGAGCCGCGAAAGAGCACCGGCAGATTGATTCCGGTATTCCAATCCACGCCCGTCGAGAAGTTGCCGTTGAAGATGCGGGTGACGGTTACCGAGTCTACCGGATCCGGGGTAGTAGGATCGTCGAGCCGCAATACGACGCTGTCACGGCCGGTGCTCCGCTGATCGACCGCCTGAAACGAGTTCTGCCAGTTGAAGTTTCCGATGCGCACCGGGGTCTGAAAATCCAGCGAGGTGGTTCGCCGTCCGCCCACCTGCGCCACCGTGTCCAGGATGTTTCCCGGCAGAACCGTCAGCAGCGAATCCAGCGGAGTCTTTGAATCGGTGTTGTTGGTGAAGCTGAGCCCGGGTGACCAGGTGATGTGGGATCCAATGGCGATCGACGCCGGAGAAATGGTCACCGCGGGCAGCAGTTGCTGCACGCTGCCATCGGAGAGACTCTGCCGGCGATTGCCGCCGATGGTCAGAGTTCCCCATCCATAGCGTTTGGAAAAGTTGAGCGAGCTGGTGATCTGCTGGGTATTGAGCAGCGGATCCACCGCATTCCGGTTGATGATCGAGGTGTTGCTCGCGTAGTTGAGGTCGAGGTTCAGGCTGGTGGACAGGTCGAAAGTCTGCCGGTGATCCCAGCGCACCGTGGCGGACGACCCACCCTCAGTCTCCAGCTGCCTGCTGAAGGCCACGGCCCCGTCCACGAACCGGTTGATCCAGTTGTACTGCCCGGCTACCCCATACTGCAGGTAACGGTTCGAATACCAATCGAGCCGGGCCGTCAGATCGATGTAGTCGTTGGGGGCCCAGTAATACCCGATGTTCGCGATCTGGCGATTGTATCCGGGGTTGGTCCGGACCAAGTCGTTGAAGCCGAATTGCGGAATGAGAATGCCGGAGTGTCGTCCGGGGCGCATATCCTGAAAAAGGAACGGCAGCCAGAGCACCGGCACATCGCGCACGTAGAGGACGACCGGTCGAGCGACCAGCACGTTCTGAGAGACCCATTTCACCTCCCGGCCGGCAAAATGATAGTGCGCCACCGGAAGGTCGCAGCTGGTAATTTCGCTGGATGCGGCGTAGATCCGACTCGAGCTGGAGTCCTGGGAGACGTTGCCCCGGAGAAACCAGACGCTGCCGGCCTCGGTGAAATTCGTCAGGGCATCCGTGATCACGCCACGCCGGGTGCAAGTATCGTAACGTATCCCCTCGCCCACCATGACCTGTCCTCGGTCGAATAGCTTGGGGTCGCCGGTGGCATCCAGCACACAGCTGGAACGCCGGTACGTGATGCTGCCGGCCTCGAGCGAGGTGCCCCGTCTTTCGGTCAACGCCTGCCCGTTCAGGAGGACCCGCTGGTCCTGGACAAACACCGTGGCGGAATCCGCCCGGTACCGGGTGCTTTGGTAGCCGGGACGAGCCAGCAGCTCGCTGATCACCGAATCCGGAGCTACAAAGCTGCGAGTAGGTCCCGTGGGCAGACCCAGACGGCGTGCGGCTGCCGAGTCCAGAGTTTGTCCCGGCCGTGCCCGGGTTGAATCAGCCAGCGTCGTATCGCGACGGGGCGGTGGGGGGCGGCGCTGCTGGGCTGGGACCTGTGCTTCGGCCCGGGCACTCAGCAGTGCCAGCAGCAGGAACACGCCCGCGCTTCTGCCCGCGAGCGACTCGCGTTCCCCCCGACGCCGACGGCGCTGCAGAATGAGGGAGCCGGCAAATCCCACCTCATACAGCAGCAGGAGCGGCAGCGTCATCATCGTCATGGAAAGCACGTCGGCCCCGGGAGACAGCACGGCTCCAGCGACAAAGGCGAGCACGATGGCGTAGCGCCGGAACCGATTCAGCTCGGCCGGCCCAACGACGCCGAGCCAGGACAGGATGATGATGACGAGCGGCAGCTCGAAGGACAGTCCGAGTGCCAATGTGACTTGCAGGACAAAGCTGAAGTAGGCGTCATACGTGATGAACGGAGCGATGGCTTCGCTCTGGAAGCTGAACAACACGCGGAGCGCCTGAGGCACCACGAAGCGGTAGGCTAGGCCGGCGCCGGTCAAAAACAGCAGCAGTCCCACGAAGAGTGAAGGAACCAGGGCGCGCTTCTCCCGCTGGTACAGGGCGGGAGCCAGGAAGGCCCAGGTTTGCCACAGGATGACCGGGGAGGCGAGAACCAGGCCAACCAGCAGCCCCAGCTTGAGCACGATCATCACCGGCTCAGTGGGGCTGGTGACAACCAGCTTGCCCCCGGTGAGATACGGCGCGATCGGTTCTTTCAGGAGGAAAACCAGCTGAAAGCGCTGGACCAGCCACAGCCCCAAGCCACACCCCACCACCACGGCGGCCAGCGAACGGAGGATTCGGTGTCGCAATTCCTCGAGGTGATCGAGGAACGGCATTTCTCCGGCAGGACCCGTCATGGGGGGAGAGCGCCCGGGCTACCGCCCGAGCGCCTTCAGTCGATCACGAGCCAGGGCCGCTTCATCGGACTGAGGATACCGCTGTACCACTCGCTGATACGCGTCCCTGGCCTTCTTGGTGTCTTTCCTCCGCTCAGCCAGCAGCCCCAAGTTGTATAGTGCCGAGCTCGCCCGTGAGGAGGTGGGATACTTCTGCATCACCTGCTGGTAATACGCAGCCGCCGAATCGGGATTCTCCGCCGCGAAGCTCTGCCCAATGAAGTAGAGGGCGTCTCCGGCCCGATCGCTATTGGGATAGACCCGGAGCATCTCCCGTAGCCCGAGACGGGCCGTAGAGGTGCTGCCTCGCCGGAGCTGTGCCAGCGACGCTTCGTACATCTGGTCGGCCGACGCCGCGGAGCTGGCGCCAGGCCGGTTGGTATCGCCCGGCGCAGCAGTAGCCAGCTGTTCGCCCCTGGCCTCGAGCTGAGTGCGCAGCTCGCTCAGACGCTGCTGGCTCTGGCCGGTGAGCTCCTGTAATTGCACCAGCTGCTGTTGAATGTTGTACAGGTCGCTGGCCAGGTCGCCGCGCAGCTGGCCCACGGCTCGACGGCTGGAGGTGAGTGAATCCATCAGGCGCTGCTGCACCCGGATCAACTCGTTCAACTGGGCCGCCCGAACCGAATCCCGCCGGGCCGTCTCCGCCTTGAACAGGGCCACGTCGTCCTGCACTCGCTGGATGTCGCCCTTGGACACGCAACCGGCGAGAACCCAGACCAGCGAAACGGCGAGCCGGACCCTCAGCCCCACAGAACCCGTCACTGTGGCGCGGTCAGGTTGTTGCCCCCGGCGGTGATCTCGAACTCATCACGCCGGTTCTGGGCAAAGGCGGTCTCGTCGCTCCCTGGATTCAGCGGCCGCTCCTCACCGTAGGACACGACTTCGAGGCGGGACGCGTCCACGCCCTTGTTCTCCAGATACCGCTTGGCCGCGGAGGCGCGCCGGTTCCCCAGCGCCAGATTGTACTCGTCTGACCCGCGCTCGTCGGCATGACCCGAGATCCGGAGCTTGACCTGCGGGTTGGCGGCCAGGATGGCGGCCTTGCGATCCAGGGTCTGCTGATCGGCGGGACGCACCTGGGCCTGGTCGTAATCGAAGTTGATCATGGCCGCGAGATCGGCCGACACCGTGCGGGCCTTTTCTGCGGCCTCTCGTTCCATCCGCTCCTTTTCCAGCCGTTCCCGCTCGGCGCTGTTGTCGTCCACAGGCTCGGGAGGCGGAGTCGGCGCTGCCGTAGGCGTGGGTTCAGGCGCCGGCTCCTCCGGAGCGGCCTTTCCACCGCAGGCAACGGCAAACGCGGCGGCAGTCAAGAGCATCAGCAGGGATGGTGCTCGCATCATCACTCCGAAATCATGGGTTGGGAACGGGAGTGGTCCGCCCGAGTCGGCGGGACCACGCAGGAAGCCGAGCGGCGCCGGGTGTACCCAGTTGCCGCACTCGACCGGTTTCGATGTCGACGATCCACATCTGACGGCGGCCGCTTCGGTCGGAGATGAAGGCTACGTGGCGCCCATCAGGCGACCAGGTAGGATCTTCGTTCCTGCCCGAAGAAGTGAGTTGCCGAACCCGCCGTGCCGCGACGTCGACCAAGAAGATTTGGGGGCTACCGGAGACCTCGCGATGGAACACAACACTGGCCCCGTCCGGGGACCACTCGGGAGCATTCGAGCTTCCTGTGGCACCGTAGTCAAACGGCGCCAGCAGCTCCTGGTCGGTTCCGTCCGCTGCCATTACGTACAACTGAGGCGGCCCTGCCCGCGTTGAAATGAACGCGATCCGCCGCCCATCTGGCGAAAACGTTGGGCTTAAGTTGTCCGCGAAGCGTCCCACGGTCAAGCGTTGTGCGCAACAGCGCTCCACCACATTCGCGGTGTAGATGTCGGTGCCGCGCTCGTCCGAGTGCGCAAATGCCAGCGTGCGGCCGTCCGGCGCGAAGGCAGGTGTGATGTTGAGCGCGGTCTGCGAGCCGGGTACCATGAACGGGGCGCCACT
>DATFQK010000133.1:0-3597 GCA_035264345.1 Gemmatimonadales bacterium
GCGTCGGTAGCGCCGCTGCGCCCAAGAGCATCTCTCTCCTGTCGTCGAAATCGATCAGAGTGGAAGGCACGCCCTACATCAAGGCAGACCAGGATGACGGCATCCTGATCATGGCCGCGGGCGACGTTTACCTCGCCGGTAACCCCGCCGTAGGAGCTCTCAGCTATCAGGGGATGGTCTACGGAGGAGCGCAGTGCACCGCGACCGGTAATGCGACGGCAATTGGGCAGATCTTGTGCGCCAACGGCGCCCAACCTGCAGGGGCGATCGACTGGTCCCCGGTGAACGCTGTGTCGGGTAACTTTAACCTGACCTTCGACTGCTCGGGCAATGTGTTCAATAAGCGCCGGGTGCTGTTCTGGTATCCCCGAATCGGAACTTGATGCGGTGAGAACCAGCTGCTGTATCGCGCCTTCGACCTCGGTCGAAGGCGCGGGTGTTTTCGGAATCGATTGCTGCAGATTTTTGTCCGGACCTGCAGTTCTTGAGACCCGCCAGGCCATCTGGGCGCGCTGGGATGCCCCATTAACGGCCCCAGCACCGGGCACCCTTCCTGCTTTATTCTGCTTGCTGAATACCCCAACCACTTCTTGCACCTGCGACCGCAGGTGAGCCGCAGATGACCATCAGGAGGTTGGCATGGAATCGCGAGCTCCCCGCAAGGATCGCCGCGGGCTGGCCCTGGCCGCTGCAATTATCACGCTGGTGGTGCTGAGCGTCCTGGCCTCTGGGCTGTTCATGCTGGCGAACCTGAGCGCAAAGGCGGTGCGCAACCGGGAGAGTGCCGCTCGCGCGATGCATGTTGCCGACGCTGCGGTCAACCACACCCTCGGAGCCATGCGCGGCACTCTGCGGATGCACAGCTTCAGCCGGATCCTTCGAGGCAGTGACAACGTCGTATCTACAGCTGACGACCAGCTCCTGGTGGGGTGGGGACTGCCTGCGGGGGACGAGATTCCGCTGGCCGGCAAGACTCTTCAGGGTCACACCTACTTCGTCAGCATCGGGGATGACGCGGCGGACGGCGATGCCAACCCGGCCACCGACCGCAACGGGCGGGTGCTGGTTCGCTGCCGGGCGGTGACCGCGGACGGGGCTACCGCAGAGGTCGAGGCCGTCATTGGCGCGACCCCGATGCCCGCGATGGTGGCCGACGGGAACGTCGGTTTCGCTGGTAATCCGACCATCGCTGGTGAGTGCGGCGGCGCCCACGCCAATGGAGACATCAGCTCCGCTGGTGGTGGCCCGACCATCAGCACCCAGGCAACCGCGACCGGTATGGCCAGCGGCAACTGGAAACATGCTGATGGTACTCCGGCGCCCAAGCTGGGCGGCCAGCCCGAGGTCCCGGTCCCCGACCTGAATCCGATGAACTACTGCGCCGACGCGGAGTTCCGCCTGCTCTCCAACGGTACCGCCACCACCGGGGCCGGAATGCCAATTGCAATCCCCGCCGGCTGGACCTACAACGCCGGTACGCTTACCTGGAGCGTCACCGGGGCCAATGTGGATGGCACCTTCTGCGTGCAGGGCAATGTGTCTATCAGCGGCAACACCGGCAGCGCTGCGGCGCCCAGAGCCATGACTATCCTGGCCACCGGCTCGATCGCGGTCACGGGTACGCCGGTGATTGTGCCGGACCACCCTGACGGTATCCTGTTCATGGCCGGAGGCGATGTGAGCGTGGCGGGCAACCCTACAGCCGGCGCCGACAGTTACACCGGCATGATCTACGCTGGGGCGCAGTGCTCCGCCGCGGGTAACGCGACGATGTTCGGCCAGCTGTTATGTGCCAATGGTCCTCAGCCGGCCGGCGCCACCGAGCTGGTCACCGCGCACTCCATGAGCGGTAACTTCGTACTCACCTTCGACTGCTCGGCCAACGTGTTCAACAAGCGCCGGGTGCTGTACTGGTATCCCCGAATCGGAACCTGACCTTCCAGCTCAGCATGCCAACCCGCCCTCGACTGCAGCCTAGCCGGGGCGGGTTTTTTAGCCGGGCGATAGATTAGACCCATGCGCAGCCGGGAACGGATCCTTGCCAATCTGGAATCCATCTATCGCGAATCCTACGACCGTGCCAAGCAGGCGGCCGATCAGGGCCGGATGATCGACCTGGACAGCGCGTACATGCGCGACCAGCTGATGCTGGAGATCCTGCTGGATATAAGAGATCTGTTCTCCGTCGCCCCCGCAGCCTCCGGGGGGAGCGCGCTGGAGCGCCTCGAGGCCCTGCGCCGGCTCACCAAGCTGCCCTGAAAGGCTCATCCCTCATGTCACGGTTGTCTTCCCTGCCAGTACTGCTCGCCGGTCTGGCCGGTATCGCCAGCTACGCCTTCAGCCGGCCAATGTCCGCCGCCGCCCCTCCCGCAGAGCTGGTGATCTACGGCCGGATCTGGACCGGAGACTCGCTCCAGCCCTGGGCTCAGGCCCTCGCGGTGTCGGGCGAGAAGATCGCGGCGGTGGGCGACAGCGCCGCCATCGCGAAGCTGGTGGGGAAGGGAACCCGGGTGATCCGGGATGGGGCGATGGTGGTTCCCGGATTCATGGATGGACACACCCACTTCATCTACGGGGGGTTTCAGCTCACCCAGGTAGACCTGCGCGACGCCCAACGTCCGGAGGAGTTCGTGCGGCGCATCAAGAACTACGCGGCCAAGGCGAAACCGGGCGAATGGATCCTGGGGGGAAGCTGGGATCACGAGCGCTGGCCGGGCACGCCGCTTCCGGATCGGAGCTGGATCGATTCGGTGACACCGAACAATCCGGTGTTCGTCGACCGGCTGGACGGTCATATGTCGCTCGCCAACAGTGTCGCGCTGAAGCTGGCCCACGTCGATCGGTCCACGAAAGACGTCGCCGGTGGGGCCATCGTTCGGCGGCCGGATGGCGAGCCGACCGGAGTGCTGAAGGATGCGGCCCAGAACCTGGTCTATGGCGTCCAACCGACCCCGTCCCCGCAGCAAAGCGACGCGGCGATCGAGCGGGCGGTGCGCTGGGCCGCTTCCAAGGGAGTCACCGCCGTAGCTGACGTCTCGGTGCCCTGGTTCGAGGTCGCCGCCCTTAAACGGGCTCGCGCCCGGGGAACGCTCAAGACCCGCGTCGCGGTGTTCGGGCCGTTGCAAGATTGGCACAAAATGGCCGACACGGTGCGGGCCAATGGCATCGGTGACGACTGGCTTCGGGTCGCCGGTGTGAAGGGCTATGTGGACGGGTCGCTCGGATCCACCACCGCCCTATTTTATGAGCCTTATAATGATGCGCCGCAGACCAGCGGCCTTCTGGTGACGTCGGAGGATTCGCTTCGGTCCTGGATCGGGAGCGCCGATTCAGCCGGCCTCCAGGTGGCGGTCCACGCCATAGGCCAACGCGCCAACGGGCTGCTGCTCGAAATCTACGACAGCGTTGCTCAGGCCCACGGTGCCCGGGACCGTCGCTTTCGGATCGAGCACGCGCAGCACCTTCGCCGGCAGGACATCGGCCGCATCGCCCGGCTGGGCGTAATCGCGTCCATGCAGCCCTACCATGCGGTTGACGATGGGCGCTGGGCCGAGAAGCGCATTGGACCGGAGCGGATCAAGACCACCTACGCCTTCC
>DATFQK010000134.1:0-2419 GCA_035264345.1 Gemmatimonadales bacterium
AGGAAGCCGTAGAGCTTGTCGCTCTGGAGGAGGCTGAACGCGGTGGCCGGGGTGAGGATCTGCACCAGCTCCTGCCCCATGGTGGCCTCCAGCACCCGTCGCTCGAAATCCTGCTCCCGCTGCGCGAAGTACTGGCCGTCCTGGGGCGAGACCTTCTGCAGTCCCGCGAGGATGTTCCGCGCGATGATGATCCCGTTCAGCGGGTCGGTGTGGATGTGAGGGTTGCCGTCCACGTGAATGTCACCCGCCGAGCGGCTCAACGACATGGGCACCTCGAGCAGGGTGATCCCCCGGTAGGCAGCGACGTAGCCGGGGCCGCCCTCCTGGATCTTGCGGTTGCCGGCGCGGTCGAGCAGCGCCGGCACCCACAGCTCCAGGTCCATGCCGGTGGTGACGAACATGTCGGCGTCGCGCAGGATCCGGACGAAGCTGGGCTTGGGCTGGACGAAGTGAGGATCTTCATCGCCCTGAGCGATCGATGTGACGGTGCCGCGATCGCCCACGATCTCGCGGGCGATGGCGCCATAGGTCGTGAGACTGGTTACGACACGAAGCGGCGGGGCAGCGGGGCCGTAGGTAGGCTGGGGAGCCGTGGCTCCGAGCAGGCCGGCTGCCAGGAATAGTCTGGTGATCATTAGGTAAACCTCTCCTTGCGTAAACTCATCGTGAGCCCCAAAGAATCCTCATCCTGAACGCAGTGAAGGATCTGCCCAACCAGACGGTTGAGAAGATCCCTCGCTTCGCTCGGGATGAGGAATCGGGCGTATTCACCATCATCAATAGGTCTCATGCTTATGCGGTCCCATCGCCCACACCGCCTGAAGCGTCAGCATATTGCCGCTGCCCTCCAGGTCAGTATGCCGGTGCTCACCTTCCAGCCGCAGATACACGAACTCGCTCTGCCACCACGTGATGTTCGGGGTGATCCGCCATTCGGTATTCGCCGGACCGCGCGGTGCCTCCACATGATCGTAACGCGCGCCCAAGACCCAGCGCTGGCTCATGCGCGCTGACAGGTTCAGAAACGCGCCGTAGCGGTTGGTTGTGGCCGCGAACTGGCTGGCGTGGAGCCGGTAGCCTTCCGCGCGGAACGTGATGTCGCGCCGGGTTCCCGCTTCCGGCGGACGGTAGGTCATCCTGAAGTCGAGCCCCACTGTCCGGCTCCTTAGATCCTCGCCGCTGTTGTCGCCACCCAACCCAGTGACGCCCACCTGGGCGTAGGTCGAGCGGTTCAGCTGCCAGAAGTTTTGCAGCCGGCCGAGGAACAGCAGCTCGCGGCCACCGAGGAGCGGATCGGATTCCGCGCTCGTGCCCTGCAGCCAGACCTCGTGGGTTCCGCCGCCGAGCGAGAGCGGCAGCGTGGTGTAGAGGGAGAGCCCCACGCCGGCGAGTCCTTCCTCGCCGAAGAAGCGTTGGTAAACCAGCGGATACTCTGTCTGGGGCAGTGCGTGGCCGTGCCAGCGGTTCAGGTCGCCTACCTGCTGACGGAACTTGCCGAGGTCGAGACGCAGTCGGCCGGGGAGACCGTTGTAGTAGATGTATCCCTCTTCGACGCCGACGCCGTCCTCATCGGCGGCAAGGAAGATCTTCGTGCTGGAGTAGGGGTCCAGCGCCGACTGAAAGGCGAACTCGAACTCATGTGCCACACCCTCAGGGTTGCCGCCCTCTGCCGCCACAAGGCGAACGTCCCCAGTCGCGCTGATCTCTGGATTCAGAAGGTTGGCGCCGCGGGCGCCGCCGGAGGGTTGAGCGTTGCCCTGGGGTGGAGGTGGTGCGGCTTGCCCCGTGTCGCCGGCTTCCGCGGGAGGCGCCTGCCCCGCCGCCGCTGCCGCTGCTGCGCGGAGTGCCGCGAGGTCATCGGAGCTGTCTGCTGCTTCCGGCTTTGCGCCGGCAGCGCACCGGCTCACGCGGAGCGCCTCGACCCGCCGGTCCAGGCGGTCGAGGGTCACCGCAAGGCTATCGGTCCTGGCATTGCCCGAGGGTTTGAACGCCGCCGCCGGGATCCCGCTAGGGCAAAGACCAGCCTCGAGCGAATCGATGCGGGCCGAGGTCGCGTCGAGAGTTCGGCGCAGAGAGTCCACCGCGGCAGGTGTCTGTGCCCGGAGCGGCTGGAAAGCGCCACTGATGAAAATCACCAGAATGGCCGTAAGGCCACGTGTGTGCATGTGTTTCTCCGATCCGTGAGAGAGTCACGCCCCGATGGCGCGAGCGGTCAGACGTAGCGGAGGCTGGGCGGTGCTCGAGTGCGGGGAAGCGCGCCGGGCTCGGCGCAGGTCGGCTGGAGGTGCGGAGACTGCTGGTTGTCGGGTTGTGTCACCGGCTCGTATCGAACGCTATCGCCCAGGGTCGCCAGTGCTTCCGAGCCGGAGGCGGTGCGCCCCAGGGTGCAGTGGTCGCCATGATTGGCGCAGCCACCCGC
>DATFQK010000135.1:0-2021 GCA_035264345.1 Gemmatimonadales bacterium
GTCCACAGTGGCCGATATCAGCTCCGATCCTGTGCGCACCCGAACTTTATCGATGGTCACCTTCGCGATCACCACATCACCTGCGCGGAAGGGCCGGAAGAAGGTGAAGCGCTGGTCGCCGTGCACGATCCGCTCCAGCGAGATTTCCAGCTCCGGGTCGCTGAACAGTTGGTTCCACGCTGGTGCGCAGATGACCGCGGCAAACGTGGGCGGAGCGATCGGCGACTGGCCGCGATATCGGGGGTTGTCGTCGCCCAGCGCTGTTGCGAACTCGGCGATCTTCGCCGCCGAGATCTGATAAGGATCGATTCCTGGATAGCGCCGGCCGGCGTGCGCCTCGCTGATGGCCATGGAAGCAACGCTAACTGACTATGCGCGGTGAGCCCTTCTACAAGCTCAGGACGGCGCCTGTCGAAGCGCCGTTCGACAAGCTCAGGGCGCATACTGCGTGCAGGCTGCGTCGTAGCGCCGCCGGACCAGGTCGGCCGCGCGCTCGCCCAGTGGTGCGGCCATCCGCCAGCCGTGCTGCGATGCGAGAGCGCGTATTGGGGAGAGCAGGAGGCCCTCGGCGAGGAACAGTGGCACGATCGCGACCGGCTCTCCCAACCCGTGGAGTACGTCGGTGGCACGCGGAGCGCAGGTGCCGAAACATGCCCGTAGCGGAGATCGACGGCCCTCGGCGAGCCGATCAGCAAGATCGAAAACGGCCTGGTTGGCCTCGGGTTTGGACGACCCGACAGCGTAGAGGAGCACTGAACTACGGTCGTCGATGCCTGCGTCGTCCATGCTCTGGCGGAGCAGTTCAGCGACCTCCTCGCCGGTGCCCAAGATGTCGGCAACGACCAAGTGGAGGGGCAGGGACTCGGCAACATCCTGCACGCTCTGGGGAACATCAATGGTGGCGTGATACGCCTCGGTGAAGAGCAGGGGCACTACGACGGCGGATGCATAGCCGGCTTCGGCAAGCTTGCGGGCAGCTGCGCCGAGGTCTGGCTGCGCCAGGTCAAGGTATGCCGGCACCGCGGGAATCTGGGCCTGCTCAGCGACGGCAGCCATGAGCCGCTCGATACCGAGACTTCCCTCGGAGTGCCTGCTGCCGTGCGCCAGCCCGATGACCGGGAGGTCGAGGCGACTCAGCTTGTTCAGCGGGTCTCGCGATGTGCAGTATGGGTTTTGCAGCGTGGGCAGAACTTCTTCAACTCAAGGCGATCCGGGTCATTACGCCGGTTCTTCTTGGTGATATAGTTCCGCTCCTTGCACTGGGTACAAGCCAGCGTGATCTTTGGCCGTACATCAACGGTCTTGGCCATAATCGTCCTCAAATCCTGTCGGTGCTCGTGGTGCCGGTAGCGGGAGCGGGACTCGAACCCGCGACACAGCGATTATGAGCCGCTTGCTCTACCGCCTGAGCTATCCCGCTGCGGTCTCCCCTACCAGTTTCCCGGTCGGGCAACGATCCGGACGGACCGCATATTCCGCCGATGCGCGGTGGCATCGAAGACGGAGGCCGAGCCCCCATGCGGAATCGAACCGCAGACCTTCTCCTTACCATGGAGACGCTCTGCCTGCTGAGCTATAGGGGCGGGTAAATGCCGGGCGACGGGCGGCACCAACGGACCAAGATACACACTGCGCCGCGGCCAGGGCGAATCCGCTTTATTCAGCGAATATCCCGCCACCCCAGAGGGTACGCGGAGGAGTACGCAGAAGCATGGTCAAGGGACATAGGTCTCTCCAGGAGAGGGAAAATAGTCACTTCCATTTCTCCAGCACCCATCGATATCGTCAGGCCATGAATCCTCCGGTCCGCGCCGGGGTCGACGGCACGGCCTCCGATGCGCTCTTGAAACTCGGCAGGTTCTTCACCAGATGGGAGGAGTCGGACGACGGTCGGGTGGCCTTCCGTAAAGGCGGTCGCGCTGGGGATGTCTTCTACCGCGATCGCTGGAGCCACGACAAGGTCGTGCGGTCCACCCATGGCGTGAACTGCACCGGTTCCTGCTCGTGGAAGATCTACGTCC
>DATFQK010000136.1:0-4189 GCA_035264345.1 Gemmatimonadales bacterium
TCCGGTCGGCGCCAGTCGCTGTCCCCAGTGTACCAGCGAACTGAGGGCCGCCTGAGGAGCAGGTAATGAGCGAACAGGCTCCGGTAACCGGCCCAGATTTCGCGGCCGGCATTGCGGTCGCCGGGGTTCCCGAGGGGAAGCTGCTGGCGGGCCACGTGGGCGAAGAGGCGGTCCTGCTGACCCGACGGGGTGAGGAGTGGTTTGCCATCGGCGCGGTGTGCAGCCATTACAGCGGGCCCCTTCCGGAAGGCTTGCTGGTGGGCGACACCATTCGTTGTCCCTGGCATCACGCCTGCTTCAGCCTCCGAACCGGCCAGGCGCTCCGGCCCCCCGCGCTCAACGATGTGCCCTGCTGGAAGGTGGAGCGGGAGAACGACATGGTATTCGTTCGGGGCAAACTGCCTCAGCCCCGCTCCCGGGTGGCCTCTCGAGCAAGCCCGACGCGAAGTCCTGAGTCCATCGTGATCGTGGGCGCCGGAGCTGCCGGGAACAGTGCCGCGGAGACACTCCGACGTGAAGGGTACCAGGGCCCCATCACACTGTTCGATCCCGACCCAGACGCCCCGTACGACCGGCCCAATCTGTCCAAGGATTATCTGGCGGGCTCCGCCCTGGAGGAGTGGATTCCGCTGCATCCGCCGGATTTCTATACCGAACGAGACATCCACATCGTTCGCAACCATCGAGTAGTCGAGCTGGAGCCGGGGGAACACCGACTACATCTGGATGACGGCAGCACCCCCGAATACGGCGCTCTCCTGCTGGCCACCGGTGCCGCACCGGTCCGCCTTCCTCAAGTCCTCAGCTCTATCCTCTATCTTCGCACGCTCAGGGACAGCAAGGCCATTGTCGCCGCCGCCTCCAGCGCGCGCCGGGTGGTGATCCTGGGCGCCAGTTTCATCGGCCTCGAGGCGGCAGCCTCATTGCGGGCCCGGAAGCTGGAGGTCCACGTAGTGGCGCCGGAAGCTCGTCCACTGGAGCGGGTCATGGGTCCCGAACTGGGAGATTTCATCCAGAAACTTCACGAGGAGCACGGAGTAAACTTCCACCTCCAGCAGACCGCAACGGAGATTGCGCCGGGCAAGGTGGTGCTGCAGAACGGCGACCGCCTGGAGGCCGACCTGATTGTCGCCGGCATTGGCGTGCGGCCCAATCTGGAGCTGGCCGAACGGGCAGGACTCGTGCTGGACCGGGGTGTATCGGTCGATCAATTCCTGCAAACCAGCGCGCCGGACGTGTTCGCGGCCGGTGACATCGCGCGTTGGCCCGATCCTCATACCGGTGAGCGTATCCGGGTGGAGCACTGGGTGGTGGCGCAGCGACAGGGCCAGGCTGCCGCCCGAAACATGCTTGGCCAGCAGCAGGTCTTCGATGCGGTGCCATTCTTCTGGAGCCAGCACTACGACGTCCCTATCAATTATGTAGGCCACGCCGAACGATGGGACCGTCTCCAGATCGACGGCGACATCGATGCGAGGGATTGTTCGGTGCAGTTCATCAGGGGTGACAAAGTCCTCGCGGCCGCGACGATTTACCGCGACCGCGAGAGTCTGGAGATTGAAGCCGAGATGGAGCGTACCCCGGCCCTCTAGAAGCCTACTTCTACTCCGACGCGTATTCGTCGGGGGGGACCAGTGAACTCCTGGGCCCCTCGCGCCACTCGATACAGCGCTTCGGAAGCGCGGCGCTGCTCGGCCAGGTCGAAGAGATGGTCACCGTTGCCGAAACGTTCCTCTGCCCGGATGAGATAGACGCAGTTCGGAGACGAAGGCGTGCCGCTTTGGTCGATCCAGGTGGCGCAACCTAGCCGGGGGTCGGGAAGGGCCTGACCCAGATTGATGCTCCCATCCGGAAGGTAGGTGCCGTTCGCAATCGCCTCATTGCCCAGATCGGCACTGTCCGCACTCCAATTGACGTCTACCTCGACCGGATTGTTCGTGGTCCCCGTCGCCGCGAACACGGCGTAGACATTCTTGAAGTTGAGCAGATTGCGGGCGTCCAAGTACCCGGCAAAGCGGCCGCCCGGGCCGAAGTGCTTGGATAGGCGGAAATCCAGCTGCTTGAAGGTCGGCAGCCGTTCGTCATTCAATTGGTCTGCAGTGATGACCGAGCAGAGGTCGGGAGACAGCACGCTGAAATCGCTGGGAGGGCAGCTGGTGTAAGGCGTGCCGCTTGCCACCCGCAAGATGGTATACACGCCCACATTCCGCAGAACCGCTCCGGCAAACGAACCGGGTTTCCAGTCGGCCGGAACGCTGAGAGACGCCGCGCCAGCCACAGTGTGCGGACGGCTGTTCAACGTAGGAACTCGGGTTGGGAACTGGAGGCCCGCTACCTCTTTGGAGGTTGCGTTCTGATAGGAGTAGCTCAGCCAACCCCGGAGAGCTGCACCGAAGTGTCCTTCCACGCGCAGATCCAGTCCGCGCACCTGTTCGTCCCCGTTATTGGTCAGCACGCGCAGATTCCGCGTGCTCCCAAACAAGGGATCGAAACGCTGAACCAGCTCGGGGGCCACCTGGGATTTGAAGTCTGTGGAATACACTGACAGATCAACCGAGAAGTCGGAGCTCACAGCCTGGCGGACGCCCAGTTCGTAGGTCGTGGCGCGCTCGAAGTCGAGATCGGTGCCGAAGATCGTGTTGATGTCGGTGATCGAGACGTCGGTGTTCACCCGCAATAGGGACGCGCGGAAGTCAGGAGCCTGCGCCTGCGTCGCCACCCCGCCTCGAAACTCCGTCCTGGGTGAGACGGTAAATGAGGCCCGGATGCGAGGGCTCAGACGGCCATGGGTATCGTCCCGGGGGAAAAGTGAATCGTTGGTGAAGAAAGCTTCCGGGTCGGACGGGTCGAAGAGCGGGTGGGATGAGATCCGGGGAAAACTCGCCGGCCGTCTTGCCCGGGTATCGTAAAAGTCGTAGCGCAGGCCGGCACTGATTGCGGCCGCACCCAACGTCACCCGGTCTTGCAGAAACAGCGCTCCCTGAATGGGGTGCTCGATGTACACATCGGAGCCATTCTGGGAAGTCAGCACGTGCGCGTAATTATCGATGGAGAACCGGGTGAACTCGCCCCCCAGCAGCAGCCGGTGAGCGGCGCCGAGCTTCCATGACAGGCTTACCGAGCCGAGGCTGCGGCTTTCCCGGTAGAGGATGAGGGGGCCCACCGGCCCGCCGCCATCGAAGAATGGGAGCGGGGCGACCGGATCCAGATTGTACAGTCCGTACGCGTCGTTTCGATAGCGATCGATCAGACTGTACTGCGCCGTGTTCTCCAAGTCGTAAGGAGAACGCCGGCTGCCGACCTCGTTGGTCCGGTAATTCTGCACCAGCTCGTCATCGACCGGAAAGTTGTCGAAGTCGAACCGAAGGCCCAGTGGGCCAAGGAGGAACCCCCCAAAGGGGTCGGCGGTCTGGTTCACCCCCTCCGGCGCCAGCGGCCCACTGCGTTCCCGGTCCGATTGAAGGGACAGATGCGCGTCGACCAGCAACGGCCGGTCCTCGTCCTGGTTGAGCTGCTGAGTCCAACCCAGAACGAAAACGGTGGAGGTGGTGCGGTTGCCGGTCGCGCCCGGTGAATTGTACAGCATCCCGTAGTCGAAGTTGCGGTTCTGATGCTGGTCGGCCAGGGCCAGGAGCGAAAAGCGGCCGCGGCCGAGTCCGTAGGTCAGCTTGCCGGCCAGCTCGTAGGTGGACACCGCTGAAAACGGGGTCTGCGCCCCATTGCAATCCACGCCATAATTGCTGGCGATCTCTGAGTTGTTGCTCCCGGTAAATTCTTCGCAGCGGCCGCGAGATACGGCAAAGTCGTACACCGTTACCTGGGTGGTGTCGGAGAAGGGGTCGCCCGGTGACGAGGGTGCCGCCACCACGGTATCCGGTGCCACCTGCACGAAGATAGGAGCGTCTTCGCTCTGGAACCCACGGTCGACCGCGCGCTGGCCCTCGAGCATACCACCGAGCAGAAATCCGAAACGGCCCAGCAGACCTTCGATACTGGCTTCGACCCGATTGAGCCCGTAGCTGTGCGTGCTGCCGAATGGCTCATCGGTCTCGTAGCGGATAGCACCGGCCATTTCGGATTGGGGCACTCGGGTATGGAGCAAGATCGACCCTGCCTGCCCGTTGCCCAGTTCGGCCTGAAGTGGGCCGGTCAAGGCGCTGATCGAGTCCACCAGGTTGGGCGCAATGCT
>DATFQK010000137.1:0-3268 GCA_035264345.1 Gemmatimonadales bacterium
CAGACCCGCTCGAATACCGTGCGGTCCTTGAGTCCAGTGAGCGCCCTTCCGGTGACCTCTCCCCGCATGAAGCCTTCCCGGTCGAAGGGCAGCCGCTTCCAGGTAGCGAGCTCGGTTTCGCTGGGAGGCCTGACAGCTTCGTACAGTCCCGGGATACGGATCTCTCCGGTTTCTGACTTGAGCTGGCAGAGGATACGACCGAGTGTCTCTATGGCATTAGGAGCCACGCCTCCGTAGCTGCCGGAGTGGAGATCCCGCTCGAGAGTCCGCACTGAGATTTCGGCGTAGCAGATTCCGCGCAGGGCGGTGTACACAGCCGGAAGCTCAGGGCCGTAGAACGACATGTCGCAGACCAGCGCCGCATCGGCCCGGGTGCGCTCGGGTTCCCGGTGCAGCAGGTCGTAGATCACCTTGCCGCCGCACTCCTCCTCGCCTTCGAAAATGAAGTGCACGTTGAGCGGCGGCTGACCTCGGCTATCCAGCACGGCCTGATAGGCCTTCAGCAGGCAGTACACCTGTCCCTTGTCGTCCGAGGCGCCGCGCGCGAAGAGCTTTCCGTCTCGGATGGTCGGGCTGAACGGCGGAGTGAGCCACTCATCCAAGGGATCCGGAGGCTGTACATCGTAATGTCCATAGATCAGGAGGGTCGGCTTGCCCGGCAGCTTGGGACTTTCGGCCCAGACTACCGGGTGGCCCAGGCCCTCGATGATCTGCACCACGGGACACCCGAGCTCCATCAACTGATGCTCCAGCCATTCCGCGGCGCGTCGGCAATCGGCGGTGTGCGCCGGCAGCGCGCTGACACTGGGGATAGCCAGAAACTCGGAGAGCTCCTGAATCAGCCGTGGCCGGTTCGAAACGAGGTCCTGGTTCATATGAGATCCCGGGTTAAGGATGTTCTCCCACGGCGCGCCCCAGGCGGGCGTACGCGCTGTCACCCTCTGCTCCGGCCATCAGCTCCCTGAGGGCGCTGACGCTCCGGCGAATGTCCTGGCCGTGCTGCTGGTACCATCGCTCGAACAGGTCGAGGCGGGTGCGGTAGATCCGGGCCCCAATCAGTCTGGCGTTGTTGATCGGCCGGTCCGATAGCCGCCCCACTCGCAAAGTACGAAGCTGTTGTCCGATGGGCCCCTCGAGCTCAGCACGAGCCCAGGCCGCCGCCGCCCGCCGCCCCTCTTCCAGGGCCGCGGAATCAGGCTTGGTGGCGTAGAGCCTTTCCAGCCGGTCCACCAGGGACGCGTAGTAGTCACCCAGCACCATCTCATCGTGCCAACGATCGGCCGCCTGAGTCGCCGCTGCCCGGTGTCCCCTCTCCTGAAAGAACGCCTCGGCCGAACGGTAGCCAACCAGCTGGGCGAAGCTCTCATTGAATGGAGTGGCGCTCTTTACGTATAGGGTGTTGTGGGCGATTTCATGAAACACTGTTGCGGCGAGCTCCACCGAGTCCGGCGTCAGCGCGGTGGATAGGAGCGGGTCGTTGAACCAGCCGAGGGTGGAGAAGGCGCCGGAGGGTCGGAGGTACGTGTCGAACCCGCGGGCGGCAAAGCGGGCTTCCTCGCGGCGGGCGGCCGCTGCATCGAAGAATCCCTTGTAGGGAATTCGTCCCACCACCGGATACTTCCAGGTGTAGGGACAGATACAGTCCCTGGGTGCGGCCTGAAGGACCAGCAGCAGGGTGTCTCGACCCACATCGGCGTAGGTGGTGTAGGTCTCTTTGGCTTCGAGCCCCAGCCGGGCGGCGTAGTCTCTCGCGTCCAGCACCAATCGCAACGAACGGCGCACTGCCGGGTCCACCGCACTGTCTCGCGCCATGCGGCCGATGGGCTGCCTGGACTTGAGAATCCGGGTCTCCTCGAATCCCGCCCGAGTCAGGTAACGGACATCGTCGCTGGCCAGGTAGGCGGTGCCATATCCGGCGAACAGAGCAGCCACCACCACGAAAAAGACCATGCGCCTCAACGAATCCGGACCAGCGCAATTCGAGGCACAATCGACGCCGGCAATGCGGCGCCGGCTGTGCCGGTTACTTTCAGGTCGACTGCCGCCGCATTCGGCTGTTGGACCACAAGAACGTGGTGGCCGGACCCGGCGCGCAGCGTCCCGTTCTGGCCATACGCCACGCCGTCGGTGTTGTCGGGCACCAAGGGAAATCCTCCGTTCAGATCACCCACCTCGCGGAAGTTCCAGCTGGTGTAGCTCAGCCGGCTATCACCGGTAGAGAAACCCGGCAGATCATCCAGATAGTTGGTGAGCTGCCATTCACCCACCAGCGTGGAGAAGTCCACGCGGGTCTGTGCAGTCACGTTGGCGCTGCCCACCTGACTGGTTGCGAGCAGCTTTCGCGTGAGCGCGGTTCCGAGGACGGTGCTCCCCCCGAACTGATCGGCGAGCCAGCGAACGAAGAGCCAGTTGGCGCCGCGCTCTTCCAGCTGCCCGGTGGAAGAACCCGGCTCAATAAGGTAGAAATCTTCGGGCGACGCGAGATACTCCAGCGCGTTGAGCAGGTTTCCCTGGCCCAGGAACTCCTCTTCGCAGGAGGTGGCCGACGGACACTGCGCATCAGGGACCTCCCGCGCGCCCAGCTCCTCGGCAAAGTGCGACAAGCCCTCGTTCAGCCAGGTGTCTTCCGAGCTCCCGTGCCGCAGCAGCACGTGCTGGTTGTAGCTGATCATGTGCTGAAACTCGTGGATGAACGTAGCCGGAAGCTTGCTGTTGGCCTCCTCCTTCGAGACCTGGCAACGGGAATTGTTGACGTCGGGAACCAGGCCGTAGAATATCTCACCGTTGTTGGAGCCGGGATTTCTAGGCCCCGGGGCCAGCAGATCGGCACCGAAGAAGTAACCCAATATGATTCGCCCGGTGCTGCTGCAGTCGGGACTGAGCGCGTTCACCAGCTGGGTCAGCAGAACGATCACCACCCCATTCCCATCCACATCCGATTCCCGGCCGAAGGCAACCGTATCGATGGGATAGAGGTACTGATCGAAGAGGGTCCGCACCTGGTCGAGATCGCCGTCGGTGTATCCACCGGCCGGCGCAGCATTGTCAACGTAGATCGCGACACGATCGCCCACCGATCGGGCCGTAGCGGTCGACTGAGCGAACTCGGTGCAGCTCGAGGAGGCACAGACATTGAACGTACGTTGATCACCGACCACTGGAGGGGCCTCCCGCCCGGCAATGCGCGCCTGGTCGAAGAGCGCCCGGGAACCTTCCGCCAGGGACTTCTCCCGCGCGCGTAGCAGGCTGTGGAATGCTTCGGCGGCCA
>DATFQK010000138.1:0-6216 GCA_035264345.1 Gemmatimonadales bacterium
TTGAGGAGCAATGGAAACAGCTGGCCGAGCAGGACAAGAAGTTCGAAGCCGGTATCAACGACATCCTGACGAAGGACCAGCAAACCCGCTACCAGCAGTTGCAGGAGAACCGGCAACAGCAAGCGGGGGATCAGTGGCGGCATCATCACGGTGACCGTCGCCCACCGGCTGATTCGGCCGCACAGACCAGGTGAGGGAGGCAGCCAAACGCCCCGCCGGCAGGCGGGGCGTCACCATCTCCGGCGCCGGCGCTAACGCCCGGCAGCCTCGCCCTGCTGGTGCGCCTCGACGAACCACAGCCACTTATCGATCCCACGAGAGATCTCGGTCAGGATATCGGCGCCATCGGCGTCTCCCAGCTCGTCCAGCCGGTCGATTCCCTCCCGGCAGGCCCGGCCGAATGACGCGAGCGCACTGGACAAGGCGTCCACGTGGTCCTCGGCGCTGCTGATTTCCAGCGGGTACTCTCGCAGGGTGGAACGTTCTGCAACGCACCGCGCCGTGCCCTCGGCAACCCCTCCCAGCTGCACCACCCGCTCGGCCACCAGATCGACGTATTCCTCAACGTCGGTATTGATGTCATCGAACAGCTTGTGCAGCCCAATGAAGCCGGGTCCCTTCACGTTCCAGTGGGCCTGCTTGCATTGGGTCTGAAGGTCTATGCAGTCTGCCAGGCGCCGGTTGAGCAGGTCCGCAATCTGGCTCCGGGCGTCGGCCGGAATGTCGTTCTTAGTGGGGAAAAGTCGGCTGGTATCAGCATCCCGCGACGCACGGGAGCTCTGCTGTCGATTGGAAGGCGCTGCAGTCTTCGAGATCATGGATCGACTCCTGAGTAAATGAGAATGAGAGTCCGGAGTCTAGCGCTGATTAGCAGCTGATTCTGTGACTCAGATCGCTTGCCAGCTCCATGGATGAGCCGCGCCAGAGTACCAGATGCTCAGGAGAAGACAGGCCCCACCGGATGCCGAAGCCAATGCCCTGCAGCTGGGCGACGACCCGGTCGGTTCCGTCCGGACCCATGAGCCGGTCGGGGGATTCGAGCACGATCTGGGTGACGGTGGGGAGCTCGGCGCCGTCGAAGAGGTCCGCTTCGGCCCCTTCCTCATCAACCACCAGCAGCGTGGGCCGGATTTTCGCTACCACATAGTTCAGGGCCCTGCCGGAAACCTCCACCGGCCGCGTACCCGCCCGCCGCCGCACCACCGAAGTCGAAATGCGATGTTCATCCCGGTAAAGGGTAACCCTGCCCGGCTGGGCCCCCACGGCACAGATCTCGAGTGAGGGCTCCACGCCATTCAGCTGATACGTTTCCCGGATACACGGCTCCAGGTCCGGATCCGCCTCATAGGCGTAAACCCGGTCTGATCCTATCTGTTTGGCGCAGTAGGCCGATACCAGACCCAGCCCGGCGCCAATGTCCAGCACGGTATCATCTGGCGAGAGCAGAGTACCGAGGAGCTGCAACTCATCCCGCTGAGTCCTCCCTTTGCTCAGGGCCTTTTCCACCCTGCGGGACATGTGGCGACCAACACGGATCCGGATGCCTTCGATGGTGATCGAGGTCCGGCGGGTGACCCGCCATTGGTAGCCCAGCCAGCTCAGCGCCCGCCGTAGCGTTCTCCGCATCGGGCCCCGGGAATAGTTTGACATACCCAATAAACTTAGCTGTCCAGCAGACGGGGGGCGGGAGGTTATGCCGCTTTTCGAGGGAGGACCCGGCTGGACGAGACCAGCGTGCGCGGCGAGCACTCACCGGGCAAAGGCCCTCGGGGGAGAAGCTTCTGCGCCGACTCAAACGCCTCGATGGCCTCCCGTTCCGCTTCGGGCATGTCGGCCCATCCATTGTAGTCGCAGCTGAACACCGTCTTCCCACCCTCTCCCCGGACAATGCGGAGGGAACTGCCTCCATCAGTGTGAACGCCAACAGCACTGGAAAAGTTGCAATCAGTGTACCGAACGTGAGACGAAGCCGCTGACCCCAAATCGGGCAGCCGGTATCGCTTCCCCGCACGATGGCTGGCCATGAGAGAACACGTTGACACGAGGTGAACACCTGGACTCTTTCTAGTGCGGCAGACTGAGCCAGGCAGAGGACCCTCATTCCCGGAAGCCCTATGTCAGATCACGTGTACAAGACGATCGAGCTGGTAGGATCCTCGAACAAAGGCATGGAGGACGCGGTCGAAAAGGCTATTAGCAAGGCGGCCACAACCGTGCGCAACCTGCGATGGTTCGAAGTACTGGACACGCGCGGGCACATCGAGGAGGGTCGGGTGGCCCACTGGCAAGTCACCCTGAAGATCGGCTTTACTCTGGAGTAGCCGGCATCGGCTTAGCCGGCAGATCGAAGTCAAGTCGTCACCGGCGGGCCGCTGCTCTGCCGTCTCCGGTCTACTACCTCTTCTCTCATTGTCGAGCACACTATGTCACCCCGCCAATCCACACCCGCCGAGCGCCAGATTCAGGTGCGCCAGGTTACCCATGTACAGGCCTCCTGGACCGAGCAAGAACGCGGTGGCCCCGGCGCCTTCACTGTGCAGCTCATTCTGGATCATGGCGCCGACGAGTACGTCCTGCGGCCCACGGCAGAGGACACCGATGTGCTGGTGAAGCTGCTGGCGCGGAGCTCGAACGCCACCTTCGACGTCGACCGCAAGGTGCTGATGTTCGGCAATCTTGCGATCGAGTAGAGCCACGATGCTATCGTTGCGTCTGCGCCGCACTGTCTGTCACCGTCGGGCCGGGCGGAGTTGACGTTCCTCCCCGTAAGGCGTAGACAACCCAGACGACGATGATCAGAACCAGGGCCCAGATCCATACCCGCTTCAGGCTCCGTTGGGAAGCAGGCTCGGTCATACCGACCTCCGATTGAGTGAGTCATCCCATCCGCTGGAAGGATACCTCCTAAAATGAAAAACGCGCCGGGTTGTCCCCCGGCGCGTTCGTCGGCTTGATCCTGCCGGCTCAGATCATCTTGCCTCGCCGGACCCGGAAGTCGACCACGTTCTTCATCCATGACCAGAGCGAGTCCTGCTGTTCCGGGCGTCCCGTGGAGACGAAATGGCGGCGCCAGCCCTCCATCACTTCCGCGTCCTGCGTCCAAAGCCGCACGCGCTTGCGGGGCACGTTATGCTCCCACCGCTGAGCGACTTTGGGCGAAGCATACAATAAGCGGACGGTGACGCTCCGGGAGAGATACTCGAGCGAGGTCATGTTGATGCGGCGGTAGAGCTCATCGCCCTTGGCCCCTGGAATGTCGGGGATGCCATCGGAGAACATCACGATGCTGAGCGGCGCCAGGCCCAGATTCTGCCGCTGCACATGCACCGCTACTCGCTCGAAGAACGCATTGTAGTCGGTGATCGGATCATCCTCGGGGAACCAGGCCCGCAGACTGGCGGCGATCTGGGAAGGAGACTTGCCGGTCAGATCCTGAATCGGGTGAAAGGTCTTGGCTTCACCCGGCCGCTCGCCCCCCATGGTGCCGATGAAGATGTCCGTCGGCCGGCGCAGGTCCTGGTATCCCTTCATGTGGGCATAGATGTACAGCGCCGCGAAGTCGATGGCATCGTCGAAGTGCCCGCCTTTGCGGAACGAGCCCGAGACATCCATCCCGATCACCAAAGTCGACTTCGGGGGAGGAGCGTTCTTGGGCGGGGCGCAGCCAACAATCAGGGCGCCCAGTGTTGCGGCTACCAGAAAGGAGCGCTTCATACGGCCGCCTGGGGAACGTTCCCCCGGACTTTGCGCTCCATCGACAGTGGCGTTGCCGCCTGCACATCCTCTAAGGACCGGAAGGGCAGGGTGAAATGGGGCCGTCCGAGCAGTACAACCAGCCAGAAATTGAAACCGGATGCCAGCAGCTGAAGCACCGGCAGCGTGAGCAGCTCGAACATTTCCCGGGCTTCGGTCTTGAACCAGTCCACCTCGGCCTTCAGCGCCGCGATCGGGGCCTTCCAGAACTCGGGCTGCCGCGGGGGTGCCAGGTCGCTCGACCCGCTGTGGCTCAGAGTCTCCCGGGCCAGCACGGCAATGAGGGCCGGAGTGCCGTAGCGGCCAAACAAGAACCAGGTCATCCCACGCACGCCGAGCCAGCCGGCAAAGGCCACCGCCAGAGTCCCCACGATGCCCAGGTTGAACCCTTGCTGGGCCATCCAGGGTGTGATCGCGTCCACCAGCTCGCGGTAGAGGAACAGCACCTCGAACATGGCCACCACGATCTCGATCACGGTCATCGAGATGATGGTGCCGTACTGCTTGCTCTTGATGGCGTCGTTCAAAGCCTGGACGCAGGCGAAGCTGCCACCAACCAGGAAGAAGAGGAACATGTACAGCAAGGCCGTCAGCATCACCGGGTTCGGCTCGAAACCGACGAGGTCAGCCAACAGCTCGTTCATGGTGGGGCGAAGCGTGAACGTAAAGATGGTGGCTTCCAGCGCCGACCAGACGATCAGCAGAATGAACGCCAGCCATGGCACGCCCGGCTTGAAGTAGCGACGCGAGGTCCAGTCCAGAATAGCAAATGGAGAGTTCAGCGCTCCCTTGATCGCGTTCCAGATCAAGCGCGCAAAAGCGCGGATTGCGCTGCCGATCCAGCCCAGGAAGACAAAGAGGAACCGCGCCATGCCGGCCCAATAGAACCAGGCCATCCGGCCCACATCCCACCAGGACATCAGGAGCGCGGTCAGGAAATACCCGCGGCCGGAGCGAAAGGGCAGGCTGTAGAGGGAGACCATGGTGGCCCACATGCTCACCAGGAGTACTGCGGCCGGCAGGAGCAACAGAGTTGCCTTCAGCACGGCCGGTCCGGCCGCGCCGTCGAAGATGAAGCCGAAGACCAGGCTCTGGAGGTCCAGGATCCAGGACATTCCGGACCACATCCAGCTCCACAGCTGGGTGAGCATCCAGCTCCACTGCTCCGGTTGGGCCGTAACGAGAGTCGATTGCATACGCCGAGCGCCTCCAGCCATTCGCAGGAAGAGAGACGGGTGCCTTCAGGGTGTGGAAGTTCGGGGTGGAGAGGGCAAGCCACGTGCCGTGGATAGCACGGTTTGGCAGAAGGCCTTTACCAGAGTGTGATCAGCAGAGTTGCACCCATTGCCAAGGGGGCTGTTCCACTCACTTTAGCCCTGTCGGCCATGCACCAGACCATCGTTGAGGCGAACTGCGTCTCCGGGTGATTCGAGTGAAAGTTGTTGCACCAGTAGGTTTGTCCATATCATCATCGATGTCCACATTTCACACCCCACGAGCAATGGCGAACGCAACCGACGAGCTGCAGGAGCACACCATGGCGGGCCGATTGGAAGCCATCTGGATCAAGCGCGCTCACCGGGGCCCTATGGATCCGGTGACTCGCGGAACCCTGGTCGCAAGGAGAGGCCTCAAAGGCAGCGCTGACCAGGGGCGTCGGCGACAGGTGACGATCATCGCTCAGGAGAAATGGGCTGACCTGATGCGGGAGCTTGAAGCATCGATTTCACCGTCGGCACGGCGGGCAAACCTCATGGTCAGTGGGATAGAGCTGGCCCACTCGCGCGACCGCATTCTCCGGATCGGTGACACCCGTCTCCGCATTGGAGGTGAGACCAAGCCCTGTGAACGGATGGATGAGGCGTTCGATGGATTGCGCCGGGCGATGGCGTCGGAGTGGGGTGGCGGCGTGTATGCCGAGGTGTTGGAGGACGGCGAGATTGCGCTGGGGGATGAGGTGGCTTGGGACTCGAATGACCGGTGACGCACCCGCCAATACAGTCCAGGCGGTCCCGCTCTCGCGGACCCGCCTGGTTTTTGTATTTCAGATCTGATTCTGCCTCAGGCCTTCATCCGCTTGGCCTTTTGCCTCACAAATGCGTAGTTGAGTGTCGGCAGGGTGTTCTGGTTGGCCGCTTGCTCGAAAAGCTCCGCAGCCTTGGCCTGTTCACCCTTGCCCTGGTACGCCAGGCCGAGCCGATACAGCGTATACGGGTCCTGCTGGTTCCCCAGCTTGAGCTCCTCGACGGCTCGGGCATGGTCCTTCTCACCGAGGGCGATGGTGCCGGCCAGCTCATGGGCCAGGCGGATCTGTCCGTCATTCTTCTTGGCCACTGCGCCTTTCAGGAATACGTCCGCGTGGCCCTTGGCGGCAGCATAGTCTCCCGATCGCGCCGCAACTCGGCCCAGGTTGTAGTGGTGAACCAGCCGGGCATTCTCCTTGACCTCGGATGAGAGATCCGA
>DATFQK010000139.1:0-2538 GCA_035264345.1 Gemmatimonadales bacterium
AGACGTAGACCGGCTCTCCGCCATCCTTGCGGAGGAATTGCCAGATGACATCGCTCTCGCGGTTCTCGTGCTTGGGAGAGACGAAGGAGGCGTCAACGCGCTCGCCGGAGCCGAGGTCGATGCGGTCCACCCACCGTTCGCCCACGATCTCCCGTAGGAGATCCTGGATCATGCGCCGGTGGGCGAAGAAGAGTCGGTAGCTGAGGTCGTGTTGTCCCACGATTTTCCGGGCGCGACTCTACCACGGAACTCCCACAGGAACGATACAAGTTGCTGGAAAGGGTGAAAGTGGAGCAGAAGGGATTCGAACCCTCGACCCCCACGTTGCGAACGTGGTGCTCTCCCAACTGAGCTACTGCCCCATCGCGGGAGCGCGTATTGTACTCAGGAGGCCGCGGCGCGGCAAGGGGTTACGCCGATGGCGGGGGAGCTGGGCTCGCCAGCTCCGCCACGGTCAGGTCTCCCAGCCGCTCGGCTCGGGCTCGGGCGAAGTCGCCGATCAGCTCTTCCAGGCGGTCCTGGAGGTCGCCGCCGGCGAGCTCGGCGCTGCGTCCCGCCCGGTGGTCGTAGGCCTGCAGGACCAGCTCGGCCTTCAGGCGGTGGGGGTCCGAGGCCAGGAAGTAGCCCTCGTCGCTGTAGGCCCGCAGGATTTTATGGGATAGAAGCGGGCGGAGGATCACTTCCATCTCCCGGCTCGGGAGGCTCAGCCGGTCCGCGAGGGCGTTGAGCGAGAGCACTGTCTCACCCCTGGCGAACCGCCGCGCGATCAGCGCCACCGCCGCCAGCCCCACCCAGGCGGCCTGAACCGGCGGATGCCGGTGCAGGCCGTGCGACAGCACCCGGAAGTGCTGCGCCGCGTATGCCGCCTCGCTCCCCAGCAGGATGATCGTCCAGGTCAGCTCGATTGAGATCATGAAGAGCATCGCGAAGGCGAAGCTGCCGTAGACCACGTTCACCCCCTGGAAGAGGCGGACGTAGGCGCCGAAGCCCACCCGCAGCATCTCCAGGAGGATCGCAGCCAGCAGCCCCCCTGCCAGGGCGTTGCGAAAGCGCACCGCCGTGTACGGCACCAGCCAGTACAGCGTCGTCAGCCCCACGATCGTCGCCGCCAGGGGGAGCAGGTTGAGCAGGAGCGATTGCGCGAACGCCTGCCGCAGCGCCGGGCTCTGCCGCAACGCGATCAGGCTGGAGAAGGTGACGCCGATCAGCACCGGACCCCAGAACAGGAGCAGCAGGAAAGAGAGCATCCGCACCCGGAACGGCCGCCGCCGCGACACGTTCCAGATCCGGTTGAGCGACTCTTCGACGGTGGAGAAGGCGAAGAGGGCCGTGGTCAGGAAGATCGCCAGCCCGAACCCGTGCAGCGTTTCGGCCTGATCCAGGAACTCGCCGACCTTCTCCACCACGCTCTCCTCGGAGTACGGGAGGACCTGCACGAAGACTTCCAGCGTGCGCTGCGGATACTGCTGAAACACCCGCGCGCCGATGAAAGAGAAAGCCGTGAGCAGGGGCACCAGGGAGAGCACCGTCACGAACGCCAGGGCCGAGGCGGTTAGGAGGATGGAGTCCTCGTTCGCCTGGCGCATGGTCAGGGCGAAGTAGCGCGCGAGCTGCCGCGGGAACCAGGGACGCTCCATCGCCGCAGGTCTCACCAAGGGACGGTCTCCCCCGTCTTCGGCAGATTGGGGCGAGGCCAGCCCATTTCTGCGATGGCAGTTGAGAGCGCTTTGCGCGGCGGGTCCTCGCCGTGGTTCAGGAAGATCCGCGCTGGCACTCCGGGCAGCGCCTGGCACCAGCGCAGCAGCTCGCTGTGATCGGCATGGGCAGAGAGGCCGTGGAGCTGGTGGATCGCGGCGCGGACCCGCACGGTCCGGCCGTGGATGGCCACGGTGTCGGCTCCGTCGATCAGAGCCCGGCCGCGGGTTCCCGCCCCCTGGAAGCCCACGAACACGACCGAGTTGCGCGGATCGCCCAGCCGCTGGATCAGGTGGTGCACGACCCGTCCACCCGTGGCCATGCCGCTCCCGGCCACGATCACGAGCGGGCCGCGCTGGCCGTTGAGCGCCTTGGATTGCTCTCCGGTACGGCTGCGCTCGAACCGGCCGGCACCGAGCGGATCGTCGCCGGAGTCGATGAGCGCCACCATCTCTTCGTCGTACTCGGCTTCGGCCTGCTTGTAGATCTCGGTGGCGTCGATCGCCATGGGGCTGTCGAGGACGACCCTGTGGGGGTCGAGGCGGCCCTGATCGGCCAATGCGGCGAGGTGGTAGAGCACCTCCTGGGTGCGCCCCAGCGCGAAGGCCGGGATGACGACCACGCCGCCGCGGTCGAAGGTCTCCGCGAGGATCTTGCCCAGGGCCGCGGCCGCGTCCTGCTCGGCGTGCTCGCGGTCGCCGTAGGTGGATTCGAGGAGCAGCGCAGCGGGCGCTTCGAGGGGCGGCTCGGGATCCTTGAGGATCGGCACGCCGTAGCGGCCCACGTCGCCGGAGAAGCACCAGGTCCGGCGCTCGCCGTCCGATCCCTTGGCGGTGATCTCGA
>DATFQK010000140.1:0-2124 GCA_035264345.1 Gemmatimonadales bacterium
GGAATAGCCAAGTACCGGTCGTTCATGGAGGACGCGACCTCACTGGTAGTGAAATACGGTGGCTCCTTCTCCGGCGAGCACGGCGACGGCCAGTCCCGCGCGGAGTTTCTACCCAAGATGTTTGGCGAGCGCCTGGTGCAAGCCTTCCGCGAGTTCAAGGCGATCTGGGATCCCGCGGGAAAGATGAACCCGGGGAAGGTGGTGGATCCCTATCGCATCACCGACAACCTGCGACTGGGGGCTGATTACAACCCGCCCCAGCCTCGGACGCATTTCCGCTATCCCGCCGACCGCTCCACCTTCTCTCGCGCGGTGCTGCGGTGTGTGGGTATCGGGGAGTGCCGGAGGCAGGGGCACCAGACGATGTGTCCCAGTTACATGGTTACCCGGGAGGAGAAGCATTCGACCCGAGGGCGCGCCCGGCTGCTCTGGGAGATGATGAATGGCGAGGTGGTCACCGGAGGCTGGAAGAGCGAAGCAGTCAAGGACGCGCTCGATCTCTGTCTGGCTTGCAAAGGGTGCAAGCACGACTGTCCGGTGAACGTCGACATGGCCACGTACAAGGCCGAGTTCCTGTCGCACTACTATAGAGGAAGGCTCCGGCCCCGCCACGCCTTTGCCTTCGGCTGGATTCACATCTGGTCCCGGCTGGCTTCGATCGCACCAGCGGCGGTCAACTTCTTCTCCCAGACACCCGTCCTGCAGGACCTCGCGAAGTGGCTGGCCGGTGCCGCCCCACAGCGGAGACTCCCGCCTTTTGCTCCCGAGACCTTCCAGCACTGGTTTCGGCGGCATCCAGCAGCTAATCCGACCGGAACGCCGGTCGTGCTCTGGCCCGACACCTTCAACAACCATTTCCATCCCGACACTGCTCGTGCTGCCGTCGAGGTGCTCGAGCACGCGGGGTTCCGGGTTCAGGTGCCGGAGAGCAACCTGTGCTGCGGGCGGCCGCTCTACGATTACGGCTTTCTGGATATGGCCCAGCGCTGGCTGCTTCGGATTCTTCGCACCATGCAACGGGAGATCCGATCGGGCCTACCGTTCGTCGTTCTGGAGCCGAGTTGCTGCGCGGTGTTTCGGGACGAGCTGACCAACCTCTTCCCCAACAATGAAGATGCCCGTCGGCTCAAGGCCCAGACCTTCCTGCTGAGCGAATTCCTCCAGCAGCATGCGCCCGACCTCCAGATTCCCCATCTCAGTCGCAGGGCGCTGGTCCACGGCCACTGCCATCACAAATCGATCATGGGCCTGACCGACGAAGAGAATCTGCTCGAGCGGCTGGGACTCACGGTGGAGGTTCCCGAGTCGGGCTGCTGTGGAATGGCTGGAGCTTTTGGCTTCGAGCGAGGGGACCACTACGATGTCTCGATAGCCTGCGGTGAACGGGTGCTGCTGCCGGCGGTACGAGCGGCAGCCGACGATGCCCTCATCGTCGCCAACGGCTTCAGCTGCCGGGAGCAGATCTCCCAGACGACCGACCGGGAAGCGCTCCACCTGGCTCAGGTACTGAGGATGGCCTTGCAGCAGGACCAGCCGATCAGTAATGGTGGGCGGCCGGAGGCCGGATTGATCCGGACCCGCCGGCACCAGCGTCAGCGGGCCAATCGCCGTGCAGTGGCGGTGTTGGCGGGTGGCGCGGTCGGAGCCATGGTCTATTACGCCTGGCGGAGGAATCACGGACGCTGACGCATGGCGGCCCTCTTTTCACCTCACAGCAATGTCGTTGCACGCCGAGTTGTACTTCTGGCCGTGCTCGCCGTCGTGGGGGTTCCGCTCTTTCTGATGTGGTGGGTACGGACGCCGTATGTGACCGGCCAGGGACACACGGTGGCGCAGCCGATCCCTCTGTTCAGTCATCAAATCCACGTCACCGGACTGCAGATCGACTGCCGCTACTGCCACTACACCGTCGAGCGAACCGCGACTGCCGGGATGCCGTCCTCGGAGACCTGCATTCCCTGCCACAGCCAGGTGTGGCGTACCGGACCGTTCTTCGCTCCCATCCGGGCCAGCCTCACCAGTAAGACACCGATCCCCTGGCAGCGCATCAACCGGCTCCCCAACTACGTCTTCTTCAATCACGCGATCCACGTGAACAAAGGCGTCGGCTGCGAGACCTGCCAC
>DATFQK010000141.1:0-5076 GCA_035264345.1 Gemmatimonadales bacterium
GAATCGGGGGTGAACCCTCCGAATGAACGGAGGGAGCAGTCCGTCGCGCGACATCGAGTAGAAGATGCGCGATTGCCCCAACAGCTGGACCAGAATGACCGAGGTGAGGCCGGCGATCGCTCCAATCTTGATGAACGCACCGAAGAATCCGAGGCCGGTATAATCCGCCACTTTGGCGATCGGAGCGGGGACGTCCAGGTCGGCATAGGGAACCACACCCGTTGCAATGGCAGACACCACGATGTACAGAACGGTACACGCGATCAGCGATCCGATGATGGCAATCGGCATGTCCCGCTGCGGATTCTTGGCCTCCTGCGCCGCGGTGGTGACCGAATCAAACCCGATGTACGCAAAGAACACGATCGCAGCGCCGGCCACGACGCCGCTGAATCCGAAGTGCTCCCGCGCGCCGGTGTTGGGCGGGATGAACGGATGCCAATTGTCCGGGTTCACATGCGAGGCGGCCAGGGCGATGAAGAGCAGGACTACGGCCACCTTGATCAAAACGATGACGTTGTTCACCGAGGCCGATTCCTTGATCCCCACCACCAGCAGCGTCGTGATCACCGCGATGATGAACACCGCCGGCAGATTGAGCAACGCGGTGACCTGACTGCCATCGGCCAGGGTTACCACCGTTCCCCGCGCCGCCTGCCAGTGAGCCGGAATATGGATCCCGAGGCCATCCAGAAACGAGACCATGTAGCCCGACCAGCCGATGGCCACCGTTGTTGCGGCGAGAGCGTATTCCAGTACCAGGTCCCACCCGATGATCCAGGCGATGAATTCGCCCAGGGTGGCATACCCATAGGTATAGGCGCTGCCCGCCATGGGCACCAGCGAGGCGAACTCGCTGTAGCATAGAGCGGCAAAGACGGAAGCAACCCCCGCCAACACAAAGGAAAGGACCACCGCAGGGCCCGCATTCTGGGCGGCTACGGTTCCGGTCAGCACGAAAATTCCGGTACCAATGATGGCGCCGACCCCGAGTGCCGTCAGGTTCAGCACTCCAAGCGCTCGTTTGAGACTATGGTCTGCCGCCGCTTCTGCCTGGAGCGCTGTGACGCTCTTGCGCCGGAAAAGGCCGTTCACGCCGATTTCCTCACTGATTGGGCATCCCGCTCACGCTGAAGCACGCTGTGTTTGCGCCCATAGCCGAAGTAGATCACGAAACCGATCAGCAGCCACACCAGCAGTCGCAGCCAGGTGTCGGCCGGCAGCGTGGCCATCAACCCAAAGCAGGACAGCATGCCTAGAATAGGGACCACAGGAACCAAGGGTGTGCGGAATGGCCGGTCGAGATCCGGCCGCTTCCGACGCAGAATCCAGACGCCCGCGCACACCAGCACGAAGGCCAGCAGGGTTCCGATGTTCACCAGCTCCCCCAGGATCTGGATAGGAAATGTTCCGGTGATGAGGGCCACGATCACGCCGACATAAATGGTCGAGAGGTACGGGGTGCGGAATCGGGGATGCACCTTGCCGGCCCAGGCGCCGAGCAATCCGTCGCGCGACATGGAGTAGAACACCCGGGACTGCCCCAGGAGCATTACCAGAACAACTGACCCCAGGCCCAGCACCGCCCCCAGCGTGATGAAGGGACGGAGCCACGATAGCTGGGGTATCTGTTCCAGGGCGTAAGCCACCGGGTGCGGGACGTTCAGCGTGTCATAGCGCACCAGTCCGGTCAGCGTGAGCGACACCAGGACGTAGAGCGCCGTGCAGATCACGAGGGAGCCCAGGATTCCCTTGGGCATGTCTTTCTGGGGATTCTTGGCCTCCTGCGCCGCGGTGCTCACGACGTCGAAGCCGATGTACGCGAAAAAGATCAGTCCGGCGCCGCGGAAAATTCCGCTCCAGCCGAATTCGCCGAACTGTCCGGTATTGGGCGGGATGAACGGTTTCCAGTTCTCCGGGTGGACGTACTGGATGCCGAAGAGGATGAACAGCAACACCACGATGATCTTCAGGACGACAATGAAATTATTGACCTTGGCCGACTCCTTGATGCCGATGACCAGAATGGTGGAGGCGAGAGCCACGATCAGCATGGCTGGCAGATTGAACAGTGACCCGGTGCGATTCCATCCCGCCTGGCCACAAGCCGCCACAGCATTGCTCACATCCGCCTGGGTACACCAGCGAAGCGGCGCCGAGGTTACCGCGGTTGGGAGGTGGAGCCCGAACGAGTCCAACAGGCTCACGAAGTAACCCGACCAGCCCACCCCCACGGTGGCCGCACCCATCGCGTACTCCAGGATCAGGTCCCATCCAATGATCCACGCCATGAGCTCGCCCATGGTGGCATAGGAGTACGTGTAGGCGCTGCCTGCCACGGGCACCGTGCTGGCCATCTCTGCGTAGCACAGGCCGGCCAGGCCGCATGCGATGGCGGCGACAATGAACGACAGCGGCACAGCTGGCCCGGCATGAAGCGCGGCTGCTAGCCCGGTCAGCACAAAAATGCCGGCCCCGATGATTGCGCCGATACCGAGCATGGTGAGATTCATCGCGGTGAGCGCACGCTTCAGCGAGCGCTCATTGGTCGACTCGGCTTCAGCTCGTAGTGCCGCGACCGATTTCGTGGCCCATAGGTTCATACCACGGTCACCTCGGGTAGATGATACGTCGAGCAGGATACTCGGGGGTTCTGCTAGGCGCTGTAATTCGGGGCTTCCCGCGTGATCGTCACATCATGCGGGTGTGATTCTCTGAGTCCGGCGCTGGTAACCTGAAGCATCTCCACGTCACACTGAAGCTGCGGGATGCTGCCTACGCCACAGTAACCCATCCCGCTCCGCAGTCCTCCCACCATCTGATACAGCACATCGGCCACTGGTCCCTTGTAGGGGACCCGGCCCTCGATGCCCTCCGGCACCATCTTGGACGCGGCCATCTCCCCCTCCTGGAAGTACCGGTCGGCCGAGCCGTCCTGCATGGCCGAGAGGCTTCCCATGCCCCTGATCATTTTGAACCGCCGCCCCTCGGCCAGAACCGACTCGCCCGGACTCTCTTCGGTTCCGGCCAGCATCGAGCCCATCATGACCGAAGACGCTCCAGCGGCCAATGCTTTGACCACATCTCCCGAGTACTTGACCCCGCCATCGGCGATGATGGGAACATCATCGGCTCCGCGCAGCGAATCGAGAATGGCCGTCACCTGGGGCACGCCCACTCCGGTGACCACCCTGGTGGTGCAGATACTCCCGGGCCCGATGCCGACCTTGACGGCATCTACACCCCGCCGAACCAGCTCCCGGGCTCCGGTCTCGGTGGCCACGTTGCCCGCGACGAGCTGGACGTCGGGGAAGGCTTCGCGCAACTGGTCCACCGTGCTGAGAACACCCTCGCTGTGACCGTGGGCGGAGTCGACGACGATCACATCCACGCCGGCACCCACCAGGCTGCGGGCGCGCGGAATGGCATCGGGTCCCCCGCTCACCGCCCCGGCTACCCGCAGACGGCCGTGCTGGTCCTTGTTGGCATTGGGATGCTCCCGCCGCTTGAAGATGTCCTTGACCGTGATGAGGCCCTTGAGCACACCCTGGGCATCCACCACCGGCAGCTTCTCGATCCGGTGCTGGGCCAGAATCCGCTCGGCTTCATCCAGCCCCGTGCCGACCGGTACAGTGACCAGTTTCTCCTTCGTCATGGCCTCGCGGATCGGCTGATCGAGATTGCTCTCGAACTGGAGGTCGCGGTTGGTGATGATGCCGACCAGCCGGCCCTGACCGTCCACGATGGGCACTCCCGAGATCCGGAAGCGCCGCATCAGCGCCGCGGCTTCTTTCAGGAGGCGGTCGGGGCCGAGCGTGATCGGGTTCATGATCATCCCGCTCTCGCTTCGCTTCACCCGATCCACCTCGGCGGCCTGCCGCTCGATGGTCATGTTCTTGTGGAGGACGCCGATGCCGCCGGCCCGGGCCATGGCGATTGCCATTTCGGCCTCGGTAACGGTATCCATGGCAGCCGAGACGAGCGGGATGTTCAGGGAGATGTTGCGGGTCAGGCGAGTGACGGTCGAGACCTCACGCGGGTGGACGGTGGAGTGCCGGGGAACCAGCAGCACGTCGTCGAAGGTGAGGCCAAGCTTGGGCCGGATCACACTCATGTACAGCCGACCCTACGATGCACAACGGCCCACCGATGCCCCGGATGGGCGAGCGGCGGGCCAGAGTTCAATCGGTCCATCTCCAACACTAGCAGTCGGTTGCGTTTTAATCAAGCGCAGCGAGGGGGATGAATACCACAACCGTCAGGGTCGGCGGGCCACCGCGAGCAGGTGCGCACTCACGCCCAGGAGTGAGGGCTCCCCCTCCAGTGCCGCGACTGCGTCGAGCAGGATCGCACGGCTCCGCTCCCGGGCAAGCCGCGCGTCGAGATCCGGCAGGAGCCAGCCGATGCCCTCCACCGCGAACGTGACCGTGTGATCCAGCCCGGCCGCTGCGCACTCGGCGGTCAGCTCCTCCGGCCGGTGGAAGTATGCGGTAGTGAAGTACGCCGGGTTACCGGTCGGGTTCCGGTGTCGTCCGTCCCGCCGGTCTCCCGCAGCGATGGCCGCGAACGCCGGATCCTCCAGATAGTCGCCCCGGAGACCATCCAGGGTGGAGGCAAAGCGCGAAATAGCCGCGGCGACAATCACCCCGCCTGGACGGCACACCCGGCAGGCCTCGGCCAGCACCTGGACCCGGTCAGCTCGCTCGGATAGATGATAGAGCGGACCGAGCAGGAGAATCGCGTCCATGCTCCCGTCCGGGAACGGAAGCCATCGGGCGTCTCCCACCTGGACGCTGGCGAGTGACGCCTCTGAGCTGCTCACGGAGGCAGTGCGCGCCTGCTCGATGTGGAGTGGTACAGGGTCCACCAGGTGCACCCGGTATCCTCTCCCGGCCAGCCATAACGCGTATCGGCCCGGTCCGCCGCCCACGTCCGCCAGTACGGCGGGAGCAGCCGGAAGATATCGCTCGAGCAGCTGCTGAGTCCGTAGCAGCTCGAGCGCACCCTGCCCTGCCGAGAGCCGATCGCGCTCTAAGCCCCGGGCATAAAAGGCCGCGATCTCGCGCTTCTCATCAT
>DATFQK010000142.1:0-2159 GCA_035264345.1 Gemmatimonadales bacterium
CGATCTGATACCCCTGCGGGCCAACACGCTGGATCTTGCCCAACGCAACCCTGCCGTCTTCGGCTTCTTCCGCCTCCCACCCCCGCCGCCGGAGATAGCGGACCAACGCGCTGCGGATGGTGGGCTCATCGTCTACGACGAGCGCACGCCGCTTCAGCCCAGCGATGGAGGTGTTCGCGAAATGAGAATCAGCGTGGGGCACTGCTGCCCGGTGAAGCCGAGGCAGGGTGGACCGGCCAGGGGAGCCGCGGGTATGAGCTCAGGCTTCTTCGTATAATACTAGCCTGATTTCGCCCACCGGGCACGAGCCCGCAAGGCTACCCCACTCAGCGAGCCCACCGTGATCGAACTGTCGTCCGAATTCGATGGATCAATCCATCGGCTGGTACTCAATCGTCCGGCACGCCGGAACGCCCTCACTCCCGATTTGGCTCGAGCACTCGCCCAGGAGATCGAGCAGATCGAGGAGGCCGGTGACGCCCGGGTCATTCTGCTGTCCGGCGCGGGCGGCCACTTCTGCGCCGGCCTCGACCTCCGGTGGCTGGATTCTCTGGGCACCGAGCCGAGCATCGCAGACCTGCAGCGTGGACTCAGCGACTTTCAGTCCGCCATCATTGCGGTCGTGCGCTCGCCCATTCCGGTGCTGGCTGTGGTTCAGGGAACGGTGGCCGGGTTCGGATTCGACCTCGCGCTCGCCTGCGACATGCGCCTGGCGGGAAGCAGCGCAACCTTTACCTCGGCCTTCGCCCGGATGGGCCTGGTACCCGACGGAGGCTCGACCTTCACCCTTCCCCGTCTGGTCGGGGTCGGACGCGCGCTGCGAGTGCTGATGACCGATCAGTCGATCGACGCTCCGGCTGCTCTGTCGATCGGGATGGTGGAAGAAGTCTTCGACGATCGCGAGCTCGACGCCGGCGTCGCCCGGGTCACTGGGGCCCTCATCAGTGGCGCGCACTCGAGCGTCCGGGCCATCAAACGACTCTCCCGGGCCCAGGAGGTTGGCGCGCTGGAGCAGGCTCTCTCCACCGAAGGCGCGGCGCAGTTGCAGGCTCTGCAGAGCGCCGAGTTCCGGGCCCGCCTCCAGGCATTCACCGCCAAGGCCATGGCCAAGCGAGCGGGAGCGTGAGCCCGCGGTCCGGAATCTTTCAGCCCGATATACTCGCCGGAAAAGTGGCCCTGGTCACTGGCGGCGGTACCGGAATCGGTCTGGGGATCGCAGCCGCACTGGCGTCAGCCGGCGCGGAGGTGGCGATTGCGAGCCGCAAGCCGGAGCATCTGGAACCCGCGGCCGAGCGATTGCGCGCCTCCGGCGCCAAGGTGACTGCTGTTGAAGCCAACGTGCGCGAGCCCGAGGCGGTGGGACGCATGGTCGAGCGGGTGTCCCAGCAGCACGGAAGGCTGGACATTCTGGTCAACAATGCCGCGGGGAACTTCTATGCCCCCAGCGCTACACTGTCTGCCAATGGCTGGCGGGCGGTAGTGGAGACCGACCTCTACGGAACGTTCTACTGCTGCCAGGCGGTGTACCCGCTGATGAAAGCGCAGGGAGGTGGTCGGATCGTTTCCATTTCCATGACCCTCCACTACCGGGGTTGGCCCCTCATGGCTCATGCCACCGCAGCAAAGGCCGGCGTGGACGCGCTGACCCGAACCCTGGCTCTGGAATGGGCCCGCGACCGGATCACGGTGAACGCCGTGGCCCCGGGACCGATTCCGACGGAAGGCGTGAAAAGGGCTTTCACTCCCCCGGGAGCGGAGGCGCCTGACCTGTTCGGCATGGAGAAGTACGCCAGCAAGACGATTCCGCTGGGCCGCTGGGGCACCCCGGAGGATATCGGCCAGATGGTCACCTATCTCGCCAGTCCTGCGGGTGACTGGATTACCGGCGCGATTATGGTGGTGGATGGGGGGACGTGGCTGGGCAGCGGGGCAGCGGGGCAGCGGGTCAGGGAGTCAGCAATAACACGAGTGTCTCAAGAAAAAGGAGCCGAGCCTGATCACCAGGTCTCGGCTCCTCTGTCTACTGCCCTGCCGTCCCGCGGTCCCGCCGCCCCACTGTCAGCAGTTCCCTCCTCCTCACCCGCTTCTATATTGTGGGGCGTTTGGATGGGCGCCACCGGTTTACCTATCGTCCGGTTCCTACTTGGAGAGACGAATGC
>DATFQK010000143.1:0-3930 GCA_035264345.1 Gemmatimonadales bacterium
CAGCATGTCGCCTTCCAGCTCGCTGGCCGGGAGCAGCTCTCCCGGCGTGACCTGATGTTTGTCGGTGACCTCCTCCGAATCGGCTGCCGCTCGGGCCAACGCGAGCGCACCAGTCGTGTCGCCGGTCGCAAGACGCACCCATGCAGCCGCGGCGTCATGTTTGATCCGCACCACCCGCGACCAGTACGGCTCTGCCTTTTCCTCCAGCGCCAAGGCGATCGAGTCGAGTGCCTTCAGCTCGGGCCCGGCCGCCTCGGGCCGGCCGCTCCGGGCGCTGCCGATCGCGTGAGTGAACCGGAGCAGGGCACTCGCCACCAGACCCAGTGATTCCGCCGGCACCCTCAGCTCCGCCGCTGCGGCCCAGTCGCCCCGCTCCAGCGGAATCCTCGCCCCCATGGCGGTCCGGTTGTAGTCGCTGACCAGGCCGCGAAGACTGGGCTTCGCCCGCATCGCCCTGGTCACCGCGGCGCGCGCGGCCGAGTCCTGGCCCCGCTGGAGATAGCCGTACACGGCGTAGTCCAAGGCGTGAAACTCCTCCATCCCTCCCGGCAAGCCCATGGCCATCGCATGTTCGTGGCCGGCTCGATAGGACTTCCAGTTCGACGCGATGGTCTCGTTCCAGAGTCCGAGCCGGACGAAGATGTGCGACGGCATGTGCTGAGCGTGGGGCGCCGCGGGAGCGATCTTCGCGTAGCGCCGGGCCGCATCGAGACCGAGTCGGGCCAGGCCGGGGCTGTCGGTGGCGTGGATGACGTAGTGAGCCAGACCGGGGTGATCGGGATGGTGGGCGAATAACGGTTCGAGGATGGCGATCGCCCGCTTCTGTTGGGCGAAGGTGGTGTCGGTGCGCGGCGCCGTAGCCAGCTGGCTTAACGCGTAGTAGATCGCGACCTCCACGTCCTTGGGGAACCGCTGATACAGCCGGGCCATGCTGTCGGCGTAGGTCTTGAGCCGCGCCGAGTTGTGAGTGGATTCGGCATCGCGGTAGAGGGCAGCTGTCGCTGCAATGAATCCGCGCTCGCGTGCGGTCCCCGCCGCCAGCGACGAGGCATGCCGGGCAGCGTCGGCTCCCTTGGTGAGCGCGGCGCCGGTGGGCCCGCCGGCGAATGGATTGCCCCAGGCGTTGAGCGCCTGGCCCCAGTAGGCCATGGCGCAACTGGAGTCGGCCTCGAGCACCTCGCCGAAGGCGCGGTCACCCTCCTCCCACCAGAAGGAGTGCAGCACGGCCATCGCGTGCTCGAAGCGCTGCCGGGCCTGAGGAGTGCAGGAGACCGGAAACACCACTCGACCCAACTGTCCGATCTTGTGCTGGTGGTCGTGCTCCTGCGCGTCCAGCCGTGCGGGCTGCGCAAGGGTTGTGAGGACGGCGGCGAGCAGTGCCAGGCGCTGGTACATCGCAGAGTGTTTCAGGCGAAAGACACCGGTGTTACTCGGCGGCCACCGTATCCGGCGGCAGCGGAGGCGGAGGTTGATTCCAGAGCTGCCAGGTGAGCCTCACGCCATCTATCTCAGTGGCGCTCATCGCAAGGTTATGAGTGCCCTCCGGTTCTCCCCTAGACTCGGCCACACCGGTGAGAGGGCCGTATGGGACCGGCTCCGCCTTCATCGAGAACTCGAAGCGGTAGCGGGCCGCTGCGCAGTCGAACTGGGCCCAGTCGAAGGTCGCGCGATCGGCGGTGCAGCTGCCGCCCGAGCTGACGATGTCGTTGGTCTGCGTCCCTTCTACCGCGTACCAGCTGCCCACGTCCCGCACCAGATACTCGCCCATAAAGCCGGGGAATCCACCGGGCTCGCCACCGCTCCCGCTGCCGGAATCGGGCGGCGCAGTGGGCGGAGAGCTGGAAACTGAGGGAAGACCGGTCATGACGTCGGGCACGCCGGGCTCGACTCCGCTGGACCCGAGGTACGCCACCAGCCGGACCACCTCATTCAAATGCTCCGGCTCCCAGGCGATGAGGGTCCGCATCGAGAAGCTTCCCTCCTCGTGACACTCGGGAGCTGGAGGCGGGCGGATGACGCCGCTGTCGACCGGGATGGGAGGCATCTCAGGCGGCAGTACGCCGCTGTCGATCGGCGGAAGGTCAATCGAATCGGGTGGGAGCTGTGGGAATACGCCGCTCGTATCAGGCAGCGGCACGCCGGCCGTGTCCGGCGGCGGAGCGACTCCGCTGTCGGTGGGCCAGGTGCAGACCAGATTGGGGAAGTCGATCTGTTCGCCCACCCCAACAAAATCTTTGGCGACTCCGTCGATGCTCACGCTTACCGGAGTGGCGTGACCGGTGAGTCGCACGATCTCTGCGGCGTGATGCAAGGCCTCGGCCGCAGGCGAATAGCCCCCGGCGTCCACGGAGTCAGCCAGACCGTCGAGTTGCGCGCCCAGCCGGGCGCCGTCTCCATCCGGCGCGGGCCCGGGGCCAGTGCCGTTGTCCCCGCACCCAAGCGCGAAGCCCAGGGTGGCAGCCAGAAGAAGTCTGAGTCGCATTGCTTGAGTATACCGGTTGCGCCGAGGTACGGCGAGAAGGGGGCCTGCCTGACCTGATCGAGCGAACGTTCCTGGACTGAACGCCCGGCTTCGCCGGGCCGTCGTTCCGTTCCGTCGTTCCGCCCTACCCAAACCTCGCCGCCACCACCGTCACGTTGTCGCTGCCGCCGCCGTCGAGCGCAGCCCCGACCAGGGCCGAGGCCGCTTCGCTGGCCGAGGTGCTGGTGGTCAACAACTCGGCGATCTGAGCATCGGAGACGTGCTTGATCAGGCCGTCGCTGCAGAGCAGGAGCAGGTCACCCGTCTCCAGCTGAATCTCCGAGATCACCGGCCAGACATCAGCCTCAGAGTGGCCGATCGCCTGGGAGAGGACGTGTCCCAGCGGCGAGCGCTCCGCCGCCTCCTCGCCCATGACGCCCTGCTGCACCAGCTGGCGCGCCAAAGTCTGGTCGGTGGTAACCTGGGTGAGATGGGGCGGGCGGAAGTGATAACAGCGGCTGTCGCCCACCTGGCTCACGAACGCGCGGGGCCACATCACCAGAGCCAATGTGAGCGTGCTGGCCATGCCGGCCAGCTCGGGACTGATGTCGGTGGTGCGCTCGCGGAGCGCGGCGTGGCTCCACTGCACCGCGAAGGTGAGATCGGTGCGGAAGCCCTCCAGCCCCTGCACCTCGACCCGGTCGAAAAAGTGGTAAGAGCCGGCCACGTAGCGGACGATGGTCTCCAAGGTGTGGATGCTGGCTTCTTCGCCGCCGCTTCCGCCGCCGACTCCGTCCGCCACCAGGAGCAGCAGCGCCTGGGCCAGACGGCTCAGGCTATCGATCTGGCTCGATGGGAGACTGGTGGATTCGATTTCGATGGAGCGGCGGAGGGACGCGATCAAGTAGTGATCCTGATTGCGGGCGCGCACCCGTCCAGTGTCGGTGCAGCCGAAGGCATCGACCTGGGTCCCCTCTATGTTGAGCGTAGCAACCCCGCTGTTGCGAGTAACTCCAAGATGCTGCGCGAACGTTGGAAGCGGTAGTCAGAGTGGCCCGCACCGGGTTCGCTGTTGACGGAGCCCAGCCGGCGCAGCAAGCTAGAGCGCCGTCCTTCTCCGAATGGGTCAGTGACTCGAGCCAGACCATCAACCCGGAGGGTCTCACCATGGCATCCGTCCTCATCACCGGGAGCAGCTCCGGCATCGGCCTGGCCACGGCCCTCGCGTTCGGCCGCGCGGGGCATCGGGTCCATGCCACCATGCGCGACGTGGGTCGAAGCGGCGAGCTCCGTAAGACGGCGGAGCAGGAGAAGCTACCGATCTCGATCTCGCCGCTGGACGTGGACTCCGATTCCTCGGTCCGGGATGCGGTCGCCCGGATTATCCGGGAGAGCGGACCGATCGATGTTCTGGTCAACAACGCCGGATTCGCCCCCACCGGTTCAGTCGAAGAGACCCCGCTGCGCGT
>DATFQK010000144.1:0-3028 GCA_035264345.1 Gemmatimonadales bacterium
TGTATCCGGAGTTTCGTCCTCACCTGGTGTTCCTCGACGTAAAGATGGCCGGACTGGACGGACTGGAGACGCTTACCCGCCTGCGCAACCTCGATCCGAACTCACAGGTGGTGATGATCTCGGGACACGGAACCATTGCGACGGCGGTGGAAGCCACCCAGCGGGGCGCCTTCGATTTCTTGGAGAAGCCGCTCGATACCGATCGGCTCCTGGTCACCGTGCGGAATGCGCTCGCCCAGGCCAAGCTGATGGACGAGAACACCCGGCTTCGGGAGGAGAGCGAGAGCCGCTTCCGTATGGTGGGCGACAGCCCTGCGCTCAAGGAGGTTCGCGATCTGATTGCCAAGGTGGGCCCCACCTCGGCCAGGGTGCTGATCACCGGTGAGAATGGTACCGGCAAGGAGCTGGTCGCCCGCGCGCTGCACGAGGCTTCTCCCCGGCAGGGCCGTGCCTTCATCGAAGTGAATTGCGCCGCCATTCCCTCGGAGCTCATCGAGAGCGAGCTCTTCGGCCACATGAAGGGCTCATTCACCGGCGCCTTTGCCGACCGGGCCGGCAAGTTCGAGCAGGCCGACGGAGGAACACTCTTCCTCGATGAGATCGGCGACATGTCTCTCTCGGCGCAATCGAAGCTGCTTCGGGTGCTGCAGGAGGGCGTGGTCACCCGGATCGGCGGATCCAAGCCGATTCAGGTAGACGTGCGGGTGCTGGCCGCCACGAACAAAGATTTGGAGCAGGAGATCACCGAGGGAAGATTTCGGGAAGACCTCCTGTATCGGCTGAACGTCGTGCCCATCCGGGTCCCGCCGCTGCGGGAGCGAAAGGCGGACATTCCCGCCCTCGTGGCGTACTTCACCGAGCAGTTATCCGCCAGCGCGGGAGTGCCGGGCAGGAAGTTCAGCGACGAGGCGGTGCGCCGGCTCCAGGCTCGGCCCTGGCCCGGCAACATTCGCGAGCTGCGCAATGCGGTCGAGCGGGTGCTCATTCTGGCATCGGGCAAGAAGGTCACGGCCGAAGAAATCGATCAGCTGCTACCGGGGACGATGGGTCCCAACGGAGAGAGCCCCAGCCTGGAAGACTTCAAGCTCGAAGCGGAGAAGAAGTTCCTGGTTCAGCAGCTGCGGCAGCACGACTGGAACCTGTCGGAAACGGCCCGGGCCATCAAAATTCCCCGCTCCAATCTTTACAAGAAAATGGAACGCTTTGGTCTGAACCGAGGCCCCGAATGACCGAGCAGCCGAGAGACTGGGACAAAGAGCTCGCCAACATCGATCGCGCGATTCAGAAGCACTCGGGACCCGCCGGCTCTGCTCCCGTGGCGGTGCCCACACCGGCTCCGCGGCGTCGCTTCGTTGCTTTGGCGTGGCTCTGGACCGTCATGGCGACGGTACTTGCGGTGGCGCTCGTATTATGGCCCTACGACAAGGCTTGTGGGATCCGGCTCATCTTCTTTCTGGGCGCAGCCGTGTTGGCCGTCATGCTGGGCGTGTTCGGCGCTTTCACCAGCTGGGCCCACCGCCAGGGGTTGGCGATGATGGTGTCGCTGCTGGTCATTCTGTGGGCCGGCATCATGGCCACCCGCGAGATCCTGCCCCGTGCCGGTTACGCCAAGCACGCACGGGAATGGACCTGTCCCTCTGCCCCTCCAGCGGCTGCTCCGGCACCGCTGCCTCCTGCTCAGTAGGCATCCATGACAAACACGTTCAACGTCCGGGAATCGCGCGTCAGCAAATCGGTCGACGCGCAGACCTTCAAGAACTTCATCGGCGGCCAGTGGCTCGAGCCCGCGTCGCAGGCGTACTTCGAGAACCGCAATCCGGCCAAGCCGGACGATCTGATCGGGCGGTTTCCCGATTCTGATCCCCGCGACATCGACGCGGCGGTCCGCTCGGCCAGGCGAGGATTCGAGATCTGGTCGAGAACGCCGGCCCCGGCCCGGGGCGACGTGCTCCGCCGGGTCGGCGACCTCCTGGTTCAGCGCAAGGAGGCGATTGCCAATGCGATGACCCGCGAGATGGGTAAGGTGCTGGCGGAGACTCGGGGAGATGTCCAGGAGGGTATCGACACCGCGTTCTACGCTGCCACCGAGGGGCGCCGGTTGTTTGGCCACGTGGTTCCCTCGGAGTTGCGTTCCAAGTGGGCCATGAGCTACCGCCGTCCCGTCGGGGTGGTGGGGTTGATCACGCCGTTCAACTTTCCCCTCGCCATTCCCACCTGGAAGATGTTCCCCGCGCTTCTCTGCGGAAACTCGGTGATCATCAAGCCCTCAGAGGACGTGCCCCACACCGTGCACCTGCTGGTGGAGATCCTGCTCGAGGCGGGGCTTCCCCCTGAGGTCGTGCAGTTGGTTCATGGGAGGGGCGAGACGGTGGGCAAGGCGCTGGTCGAACATCCTGAGGTGCCGGTGATCTCGTTCACCGGGTCTACCGAGACGGGCTCGATCATCGGCGAGACCTGCGGCCGCATGCACAAGCGGCTTTCGCTGGAGATGGGCGGCAAGAACGCGATGATCGTGATGGACGATGCCGATCAGGACTTGGCCCTCGAGGGCGTGCTGTGGGGCGCCTTCGGCACCACCGGGCAACGCTGCACCGCGACCAGCCGTCTGATTCTGCATCAGAAGGTGCATGACGGTTTCCTTCGCCGTCTGGCCCAGGCGGCCGAAGCCTTGAAGCTGGGCGATGGCAGACAGGACAAGACAGACGTGGGTCCCCTCATCCATCAGACCTCGCGAGAAAAGGTGGAGCAGTACATCGAGATCGGAAGGAAAGAGGGAGCGGAGCTCGTCACCGGAGGGGCGCGCCCCTCCGGCGCAGAACTCGACGGTGGCTTCTTCTTTCAGCCTACCGTGTTTGCCGGAGTGAAACCGAAGAGCCGGCTGGAGCAGGAGGAGATCTTCGGTCCGGTGCTGAGCGTCATTCGGGTAGATTCATTCGACGACGCGGTCCGGGTGAACAACGATGTGCGCTACGGGCTCTCCAGCTCGGTGTATACCCGGAACGTAGACCTCGCCTTCCGCGCGATGCAG
>DATFQK010000145.1:0-4123 GCA_035264345.1 Gemmatimonadales bacterium
ACGACAGCCATCGGAAGGCAATTGCCGCGATCGACGCCGGAAAGTTCAAGGCTGAGATTCTCCCGGTTCAGATTCCGGGCAAAGGGGGGCCGGCGACAATCAGCACCGATGAGGCGCCGCGGCGAGACACCACGGCCGAGACGCTGGCCAAGCTGAAGCCGGCCTTTCGCAAGGACGGTGGAACCGTCACCGCCGGCAACGCTCCCGGCCTGAACGACGGTGCCAGTGCGCTGCTGGTTACCTCCCTCGCGTTTGCCAGGGCGCATGGCCTCACTCCCCTGGCAAGGGTCACTGGATACTCGACCGGGGGCGGTGAGCCCCGGGATCTCTTCTTTGCCCCGGTCATCGCCGTGCGCACGCTGATGGAAAAGGCGGGCAGCCGCATTTCCGATTACGACCTCATCGAAGCCAACGAGGCCTTTGCGGTTCAGGCCTTAGCCGACGGCCGGGAGCTGGGTTGGGACTGGAGCCGGGTCAACATCAACGGCGGCGCGGTGGCGCTAGGCCACCCCATCGGTGCCAGCGGGGCCCGGGTTCTCACCACTCTGCTGTATGCTCTGAGGGATCGGGGGGGCAGCACCGGTCTGGCTACCCTATGCCTGGGTGGCGGAAACGCAGTGGCCCTGAGCGTGGAGCTTATCTAAATGGATCTGAAAACCGGTCGAGCGGCTCTGCCTTCACCGAGTACCGCGTCGCGCCTCTCACGATTCGCTCGCGCAGCTGGAACCATCGCGCTGGGCACGCTGCTCGTGGCTGTGGCGGCGCAGGTCGTGGTGCCGGTGCCTCTCAGTCCGGTGCCGATGACGCTGCAACCGTTGGCGGTGCTGGTGGTGGGCGGTCTGCTTGGCGCCGGGGCCGGTGTGAGCGCGCTGGTGCTCTACATCGCTTTGGGAGTCCTGGGGCTTCCCGTGTTCGCCGCGGGCGGCTCCGGCGTGTTGCATCTGGTGGGGCCTACCGGTGGCTATCTGCTTGCCTTTCCGGTGGCAGCGGGAGTTACCGGCGCCTTAGTGGGCCACGCGCCTTCCTCAGTGCTGAGGGTGCTCCTCGCCTGCGCCCTCGGCATGGTCATCATCCACCTGGGCGGAGTCGCTCAGCTCGCCCTGCTGGGCGGAGATCCTGCGAAAGCGTTCCGGATCGGTTTCATCCCCTTCCTGACTGGCGACCTCCTGAAGGTCGGCTTGGCGGCGGCAATCATCCTGGCCGTTGGCCCCAGGCTTCGCCCGCTCCTTTGAGCTCTCCGGCTCCCGCTTCCGAAAGAATATCCCTTCCCAAGGCGATCGGCTGGTCGGTCGCCTTTCTGCTGTTGGGCATTGCCGCGAGTGGATCGATAATGGCCGTCTGGGTGCGACTGGCTTATGGCAACCTCTTGCAGGGGTTGCAGAACATGATCCAGCCCGGGGCAGCACAGCTCATCGTTGCTGGAGTAAGCCAGCTGCTCGGCTTCGGGTTTGCCACCTGGCTCATAGGCTTTCGGATTCTCCGACTCGGACGCTCCGATCTGCGCTGGTTCCGGCCCAGGTCGGGTGCGCCGGGACTGGTGACCGGCCTGGCGCTAGGCGCGGGGGCCGCTGCGGTCGCCCTGCTCGCCTCAGTCCTGGTAGCCAACTCGCACTGGTCTCGTGACACCGGCGGAATCGGAGACTATCTGGGACAGGTCTTCAAGACCTCGCTGGTTCTGGCTCCGGCGGCCCTCAGCGAGGAGTTCATGTTCCGCGGCCTGCCGCTGGTGCTGGTGGGCGCGGCGATCGGCCGGGGCACCGCGCTGGTCCTGGTGGCCGGCCTCATCTTCGCGCTCTTCCATGGACTCAACCCCGGAATCACCCCGCTCGGTCTGGGCAACATCGCCCTGGCCGGAATTTTCCTGGGCGTTGCCTTCTATGCGCCGGGCGGGTTGTGGACCGCATTCGGCGCGCATCTGGGATGGAACGCCACTCTCGCGGCGCTCGATGCTCCGGTGAGCGGGCTGCCATTCAGCATTCCCCTGATCGACTACCGCGCCGGCGATCCGGTCTGGCTCTCAGGCGGACACTTCGGCCCGGAGGGAGGACTGCTCGCCACCGGGGCAATCACCGGCGCTCTCCTGATCATGGCGCGCTGGGCCCGGCGGAATCCGTTGTGAAGCGCGCCGCGGTGGTGGGCGCGGGAACCATGGGCAACGGGATTGCCCATGTTTTCGCCCAGCATGGTTGGGCAGTGATCCTGGTGGACACCGCGCCGGCAGCGCTGCAAAAAGCCAGTGCCACGATCCGCACCAACCTCGAGCGTCAGGTGAAGAAGGGGACACTTCCCCCTGATGCGCCCGATCAGGTGCTGGGCCGGATCTCCAGCGATACCAATGTCAACGCTGTGGCCGAGTCCGAGCTGGTGATCGAGGCGGCGAGCGAGAGTCCGGCGGTCAAGTTCTCTCTGTTCGAGCAGCTGGACCGGATCTGCGAGCCCGCGGCCATTCTGGCCAGCAACACCAGCTCCATCTCCATCACCGAGATCGCAGGCCGCACTCGCCGGCCGGAGCAGGTGATCGGGATGCATTTCATGAATCCGGTACCGGTGATGCAGCTGGTCGAGGTGATTCGGGGCCACGCCACCAGCGACAGCACCACATCGAGAGTGATGGAGACCGCGCGAGCCCTGGGGAAGACCCCGGTCGAGGTGAATGACTATCCCGGCTTCGTGAGCAACCGGGTGCTGATGCCGATGATCAATGAGGCGATCTTCTGCGTCATGGAAGGCGTTGCCGCTCCCGAGGCGATCGACACGGTGATGAAGCTCGGGATGGCGCATCCGATGGGACCGCTGGCGCTGGCCGACTTCATTGGACTCGATGTGTGCCTCGCCATTATGAACGTGTTGCACCAGGGTCTGGGCGATGACAAGTACCGTCCCTGTCCTCTCCTGCGGAAAATGGTCGCGGCCGGCCATTTGGGTCGCAAAACCGGGAAGGGATTTTATGGCTACTGACCTCTTCGCCCAGATGAGGACCATGGGCCACGAGCAGGTGCTGCTGTCGAACGATCCCTCCTGCGGCTATCTCGGCATCGTCGCCATTCACGACACCACGCTCGGACCGGCGCTGGGTGGCACCCGCTTCTGGCAGTACGACAATACCGACGAGGCCATCATCGATGCGCTGCGGCTCTCCCGGGGGATGACCTACAAGTCCGCAGTGGCCGGCATCAACCTCGGCGGCGGTAAGTCGGTGATCATCGGCGACAATCGCCGGCCGGACCGCGAGGCGCTCTTCCGGGCCCACGGCCGCTTCATCGAGACGCTGGGCGGTCGCTACATCACTGCCGAGGACATCGGCACCAGCCCGGCCGACATGGAATACATCAAGCTGGAGACCGACCACGTGGCCGGGCTGCTCGGCCTCTCCGGTGATCCGTCGCCGGTCACGGCGTACGGGGTGTACGTCGGAATGAAGGCGGCTGGGCGGGTCTGCTGGGGGAAAGACGACCTCTCGGGAAAAACGGTGGCGGTACAGGGTTGCGGCAAGGTTGCGTCCCACCTGGCTCAGCATCTGCACGATGAGGGCGCCAAGCTCATCGTTACCGACATCGACGCCGAGAAGGTGAAGAGGGTAGTACAGGACACCGGTGCCAGGGCGGTTGGTCCGGAGGAGATCTACGACCAGGACGCCGATGTGTACGCACCCTGCGCCCTCGGCGCTACCATTAACGATGACACCTTGCAGCGGCTCAAGGTGGAAATCATCGCCGGCGGCGCAAACAACCAGCTGGCGGAGGACCGGCACGGGGACATGCTGGAGCAGCGCGGCATTCTCTACGCTCCCGATTACGTGATCAACGGTGGCGGGGTGATCAATGTCTACGGTGAGCTGCACCGGTGGCCGGTGGAGCGGGCCAAGAAGAAGGCGGGCGAGATCTACGAGACCCTGCTCCGGATCTTCGACATCGCCAGGCAGCAGAAGATCCCCACCTATCGGGCGGCAGACCGACTGGCCGAGCAGCGCATCGCTGCGGTGGCTGGGCTGGATCGGATGTGGATGGGCGGACAGAGGGGCCGTGGTGTTGGCGGACAGCTGGGCGTGGGGGTGCAGATATAAGAGGGAAGGAGGGAGAGACGGTAAGGATCCCGACCTTCCCGTCCTTCCCGACCTGTCAAT
>DATFQK010000146.1:0-4323 GCA_035264345.1 Gemmatimonadales bacterium
TCGCTGCCACCGGTGCGCGGGACGCGGCCTGCGCACAGGCCGGCTCCGCGGGTCCCAGTAGCGTCGCCCCGGCGACCAAAGTCGCCCAGAACAGTCTGGGGAGAGCGTGGTGCAGCGGCGTCAAGCTGACCTTTGGTCCGCCCAGCGTGACCCCGGTCACCCCGCTATTATCGCCGGTAGGCGATGCTTGGCGAAGAGCGTACGCCTTCCCTGACCCGGAGTATGGGGATGAGCGACATGGATTTCCCAGCCACAGACGGACAGTGTCTCGATGGCACGACCCTGCTGGTCGTCGAAGACGAGCTCCGGTTCAGCCGCATCTTACAGCGGTTCCTGAAGCTCAGTGGGGTTTCGTCGATCGAGGCGGTCGACGGAGAGCAGGCGATCCGTATTCTCGAGGAAGACGAGGGGCAGCAGGTCGACGCGGTGCTCACCGATCTGAAGATGCCGGTGGTCTCCGGGTGGGAGCTGATCGCAGTGCTGCGGGAATGCCGTCCTCACCTGCCCGTAATTGCGATGTCTGCAACCGATCCACCTCTGGCCTTACTCGGTGGCATTCCGCTGCTCAACAAGCCGTTTTTGCCGGAAGAGCTCCTGGCGACGCTCGCGCCGCTGGTCCGCCGGTCCCGGCAGATCCGCCGGCAAGCGCGTCAGCAACGCGCCGATGCCGCCGAGCTTCGATCCCTGGCCATGTACCAGACGTCTGTCGCCGAGCAGGAGAGGGCCAGGAGTAGCGATCTCAGGGCGGCGTTGCTGAGCCACCGCGCGTCGCAGCGAAAACGGCTGTAAGGCGCCGGTTGACTAGCTGATCAGTCCGTGCAATGCGGCGTAACGAACCAGGTCGGCGTTGCTCCCTGCTCCCATCTTTTCCAGCACGCGACTCCGATAGGTGCTGACCGTCTTGGGACTCAGCTCCAGCGATCGGGCGATTTCCTTGACCGTCCGGCCGGACCCGAGCAGGCAGAGCACCTCGTATTCACGGTTGCTGAGCAGCTCGTGCCGGATGTCGCGGGAGCCCACCTGCAGGTCAGCGGCAAGACGCTCCGCCAGTCCGGGACTGACGTACTTGTTGCCCCGGTAAACCCGGCGGATCGCCTCGGTAAGCTCCTCGGGCGAGTGGTCCTTGGTGAGATAACCCGATGCGCCGGCGCGAAGCGCTCGCACCGCGTATTGGTCTTCCGGATGCACGCTGAGCACCAGCACCGCCACCGTGGGGTGCTCCGCTCGCAGCCGCTGCAGCACCTCCAGGAAACGGAGTCCCGGCATGGCAACATCGAGCAGCACGATGTCGGCCGCGACCCCGGGAAGCCGGTCCAGCAGCTCCTGGCCGCTGGCAACCTCGCCCACCACCTCGAGGCCGGGCGCATCCTGTACGATCCGCCGGAGACCCTCGCGCACGATGGGATGATCGTCGGCGATCAGCAACCGGATCACGGTTCGGTTCCCTCGGGAACGCGGAGCGGGATCCGCAGCAAGACGATCGTCCCGTGGCTCCGGATCCCTCGAATGATCAGCTCTCCCCCGCAGGCGATCGCCCGCTCCCGGCTGCCAACCAGACCAAGCGACCGGGGTGAGTGCATCTCGCTCTCGCTGATGCCCCGCCCATTATCCCTGACCTCGAGCACCAGCTGCGCCGAGCTGACCCGGAGCGCGATCTTCACTCGGGTGGCCTGGGCATGCCGGGCCACGTTGGTGAGCGTTTCCTGAAGAATGCGGAACGTGGTCGTCGCGCAGATGTCGTCCAGCTCGGGGTAGGTGGCCTGGACCTCCAGCTGCGCCGTAATCCCGGTGCTCCGCTCGAACTCCTGGGTCTGCCACTCCACCGCGGCCACCAACCCGAGGTCGTCCAGCACGCTGGGACGGAGGTCGGTCGCGATCCGGCGAACCGTGTCCATCGCGCCATCGATCCGAACGATGATCGACTGGACCCGCTCGGCCAGCGCCGGCCGGTCCGCCACCCGCGGCTTGAGCCATGCGAGATCGATCTTGAGGCCGGTGAGGGCCTGGCCCAGCTCGTCGTGGACCTCGCGGGCGATATGGGTGCGCTCCTCCTCCCGCACCAGCTGGAGCCGGGCGGTCAGATCGCGCAGCTGCTGCCGGGAGCGCAGGATCTCGTTCTCCTCCTGCCGCCGCTGGGTCACATCCCGCTGGATCCCGAAGTGGCCGATGAACCGGCCTTCCCGATCGTGGAGGCAGATGTAGTCGCCCTCTATGATCATGGGGCGGCCATCCAGCGTGCGCTCGTCGGTCTCCTGATGCAGATGCCCCGCGTCCAGGAACTCCCGCCAGCGGGCCCGGGCAGCGGGAATGTCGTGGGCCAGCAGTTCCGCCGGAGTGCGCCCGATCATCTGGTCCTCCCGGGCGGAGAACTGCGCCAGCACGGCGGCGTTGACCTTGGTGATCCGCTCGTGGGTGAAGATGTAGTCGAGGGCCGCCTCCTTGTCGGTGCTGTCGTTCCAGGCTATCGGATGCTCCAGCATCATGAAGAAGAAACCGTCGAGTGACTGGGAGAAGAACAGCTCGAGCAGGTACTGGCTCTGCCGCAGGGCCTCCGCGGACTGGCGGGAGTCGGTTATATCCCGAAAGCTCCATACCCGGCCAACGCTGCGGCCGGCGAGCCGCTGCGGCTCGGACCGGCGATCGAACACCCGGCCATCGGCCAGCAGGATCTCGTCACAGGCCGAAGCCTCGGGATCGGCGTACAGCTCCTCCACCCGATCCAGGAAGCCGGCGGGATCGTCCAGCTGGTGCAGCACCGCGTTCAACAGGTCGGCGTCGCGCCCCGAGGCCACCGCTTCGGGCGGGATCCGCCACATCTCGAGAAAGCGCTGGTTGAAGCTCAGGACCCCTCCCGCGGGGTCCACCACCAGCAGCCCATCGATCATGGATTTGAGCGTCGCCTGGTGGAGCGAGAAAGCCCGGGCGTGCTCCTCGGCGGCCAGGCGCTGGTCGGTGACGTCTCGGACCAGGCAGTAGGAGACCGCGCCCTCATCCTCCAGCTCCAGCCGCGCCGCCACCAGGCACACCGCTGCCGGTCCGTCGGCTCCACGCCAGCACCACGCCTCGAGCTCGACTGCCTCTCCCCGGCGCAGCTTATGGAGGGCGCCTTCCACTCCATCGGAATCGTCGAGGCTGCACAGCAGGTCGCCCAGTTCGTGCCCCACCGGTGAGGAGTCGAAGCCCAGCACTCGGCTGAAGGCCGGCGTGGCACTGAGCACTGCGCCGTCGGCGTCGAGCAGCGCCAGCCCCGCGGGTACGATGTCCAGAGTGGAGTTCATGGTGATCGAGTGAGGGTACGGCCCGGTTCGGCGCCGGTCAACTCCGGAACGGGCAGTCCGGCATGTTCCTTCGCGCACCATCCCCGACGGGATGATGCGCTAGGGGCAGCGGTGAGTCTCCGCTGGATTCGACGGTGGACCGGATCACTGGACCACGATGGTGCCGCGCATCCCCGACGATGGGGTGCCGTGCACGACGCAAAAGTAGAGGTAAGTGCCAGGGGTGCTGAAGTTCTGCGTGAAGGTGCTCGGGGCCGACACCGGTGTCCCGCTGCCGGTGAACGCGGGACTGCCCGTCGGCATGACGTTGTGGAACCCGCTGACCCAGGTCCAGGTAACCGTGGTGCCGGCCGGGATCGTCACGCTGGCCGGCTCGAACCGATCGCTGCCGTCGCTGCGCAGCTGAATCTCGACCGGCGAGGGTCCGCCGCCCGTTCCCCCGCTCGCGCTTGCGGTGAATCGGACGGGGGAGCCGTCGGCCCCGCCGGCCACCGCCGCCTGAGCGCTCTGGCTGCCGCTGCTGGTTCCAAGATGCCAGATACTGGTCGAGATCCCGTCGGCACCGGTGGTGTCGATGTTCGGGATCATCGATGCTCCCGCGCCCGTCGTGCTCCAGGTGACCACCGCCCCAGCCTCCGGGCTGGCGCCCCTGAGAACCACGATGCGCAACGGGCTGGCGAGATCCTGTCCCGTCGAGCCGGACTGTCCATTGCCGCTGGGCTCTGAGACACTGGCAGAAAGCGCCACCGGGTCAGGCCCCCCTCCACCGGAGCTGCCACCGCAGCCGGCGAGCGCCGCCGCGAGCAGCAGCACTGCCGTCGTTTCTAGTCTTCCATTGGCTCTTATCATTGCCACACCTTCCTCCGATGGGTGAGTACCGCCGCAGCCTGCTTTGACGGAACCAAGGATGCGAATTCGTCGCGAGCCTGGATATCGGCGGAGGAGGGAAGAGCGGGAGAGATTCTGCTGAGGTGGTGCGTAGGCGGGAGGACTACAGGCTCGTCAGGTTGAGGTCAGGGAGTGAAGGTCGCTCGCCCCCTGGTGA
>DATFQK010000147.1:0-3097 GCA_035264345.1 Gemmatimonadales bacterium
GCTGTACTGCGGGTGGAGGGGAGGGGATGAGTCAGGTCACAGAGCTAGTGTGCTGTTTGGCCGGGCGAAGATCCCGCCGGAAATGACCACTTTCCTGCTCATTCGTCATGCCTTGTGCGATCCGGTAGGCAGGTCGATAGCCGGGCGCCAGCCTGACGTGCACCTCAATGATGCCGGGAAGCGGCAGGCCCTGGGATTGGCTGAGCGGCTGGGAGAGCTGTCTCTGGCAGCTCTCTATAGCAGCCCGCTCGAGCGCGCGCTCGAAACAGCCCAGCCGATTGGTGCGCAGCAGCGACTGAAAATTCTGCCGGCAGCCGGGTTCAATGAGGTCGATTTCGGGAAGTGGACCGGTAAGGCTATCGCCGAACTGGAGAAGCTGCCGGACTGGCGCCGGTTCAACGAGTTCCGCAGTGGCAGCAGGATTCCAGGGGGCGAGACCATGGCCGAGGTGCTGAGCCGATCCCTGGGAGAGCTGGAGAAGCTACGGCAGCTGCATGCACGACCGGGGACGTTGGTAGCCGTCGTGAGCCATGGCGACGTGCTCCGTATGCTGGTTACCCACGCCCTGGGCATGCCATCGGACTTCATCCATCGGATCGAGCTGAGTCCGGCATCGGTCACCGTTCTGGAAGTAGAGGATTACGGCCCCCGACTCCTCCTGCTGAACGGAACAGGCGAATGGCCCGCCGAAATGCGGAGAATGAGCGGTTGAGCGTCCCGCAGGATGCGGCTTCCCGGGAGGAATTCACGGGTGCGGATAACCACGCGGTTAAGCGGGGAAGAACCGCGGCACGAAGGGGAGTGGAACCAAAAGAGGGTAAGTAGACGCTAACCACATGTGCTGTAACGGCTCTGCCCGGCGGATTGCCCGCCGTCCTGATAGGGTTGTTTCGGGCTGGGGGAGCCAGAGCAGCTTGCAAGTCTGGTCCAGCGTCAATGAGAGGCAGGGCACCGAACTTGCTCGTTCGGCTCGCAACTCCATCCCTGCTTCGATGCCCCGTAACGGACTTCAGCTCGCCAAGCGGTCACTTCAGTTCGTCCGGCCCTATCGCCGCCGGCTTTCCGGGGTGATTACCCTTGCGCTCATCCTGGCCGCTCTCAGCGCCATCGATCCCCTCGTCATGAAGTACCTCTTCGACGAGCTGGAACGTCGAACCGGTCTGCAAACTCTGATGACCATCATGGGCGGCCTGGTCATCCTGGAGCTGACCCGAGCCGGCCTTCAGGCCTGGCTCGGCATCCTGAGCTGGGATGTCCGTCTCGGGGTGGAGTATACCCTCCGCGAGCAGCTGGTCAGCAAACTCAACGCTTTGCCGATCTCGTTTCACCAGCGCGAAGGCGTGGGTGGCACGATGAACCGGGTCAATCAGGGAATCAGCGGGTACGTCGGCGCGTTCAGCGACGTCGCCTTCAATCTCCTGCCTACCCTGCTCTACCTCATTCTCTCCGTGGCGGCCATGCTTCGCATGGACTGGAGGCTCGCCCTGGCGGTTATCGTCTTCACGCCTTTGCCGGCGCTGATCGGCGCCCGAGCTGCCCCGGAGCAGATGCGTCGGGAAAGACGGCTGGTGGAGCGCTGGAGCTCGATTTACTCCCGGTTCAACGAGGTGCTTGCCGGCATCATGACGGTCAAAGGATACGTCATGGAGGAGGAGGAGAAGCGCAGGTTCCTTCAGGGAGTGCGTGAGGGCAACGAGATCGTACGGCGGGGCGTTCGCATCGACAATCTGACCGGCACGCTGCGCACCATGGCCGCCACAGCCGCACGCCTGGCAGCCCTGGCGCTGGGAGGCTACCTCGCTCTCCAGGGACAGATCACCGTCGGCACCCTGGTGGCATTTCTGGGATACATCGGTGGTCTCTTTGGCCCCGTGCAAGGTCTCACGAACGCCTACCAAACCTTCCGGCGAGTGAGCGTCTCGCTGGACACGATCTTTGGTATCCTCGACGCCGACGACCTGGTGGGCGATACACCCGGCGCCTCCGAGGTCCGCCACCTCAAGGGAGAGGTGGAGTTCCGCAATGTGAGCTTTGGGTATCAGCCAGGATCCTCGGTGCTCCGCGGCATCAACCTGATTGCCCGCCCGGGAGAGACCATCGCGCTGGTGGGACCGAGTGGGAGCGGCAAGACCACGCTGGCGACGCTCCTCCAGCGATTCTACAGTGTGACCGACGGCGCCATCACCATCGATGGGGTCGACATCCGGAACATGACCCAGCACTCGCTCCGGAACCAGATCGGTGTGGTCTTCCAGGACGCCCATCTGTTCAACGATACGGTGCGGGCCAACGTCGCCTATGGCCGCCCGCAAGCAACTCAGTCGGAAATCGAGGCAGCCGCGAAGGCGGCCCACGCGCATGATTTCATCATGAACCTGCCGGCGGGATACGACACGATTGTGCGCGAGCGGGGGACCCGGCTCTCCGGCGGGCAGCGCCAGCGCATTGCCATTGCCCGCGCTCTCCTGAAAAATCCGCCGATCCTGATTCTGGACGAGGCCACCGCCGCGCTCGACAGCGAGTCCGAGCGTCTGATTCAGCAAGCGCTTAAGACCCTGCTGCAAGGGCGAACCGCCTTCGTCATCGCCCATCGGCTGTCCACCGTGCGCGATGCCGACCGGATTGTGGTGATCAAGGATGGGGTGATCTCCGAGGTGGGATGCCATTCGGAGCTGATAGCGGCCGGCGGCTACTATGCGTCTCTGGTAACGCGACAGACTAAAGGATTTCTGGAGGAAGCGGAACGCGCGGCTTGACTACTCGTCTTCCAGCGCGGTGAATGGCGGAACGTTGGTGAGCCAGAATCCCGCCAGACCTCCCTGCGGATCCACCTCGACATAGAAATTATCGGCCACTCGAACGCACTCGACCGAGCGCCGGGGACCGATCTGCAGGTGAAACACGCTCTCCGCGCTGTCGGTTTGCACCGAAAGCGTGGTGTCCACCTCCAGAGATGCCACCCCGGGCCGGGAAGGCCGCGAAGGAAGCACCACCCGACCGTCGGTCAGCTTGGCCGGCACCCGCAAGTCCGGACCGGTGGTGACCTCGGGCCAGACCACCACATCCAGGCCACAGATCACGCCGTTGTTCACATCCA
>DATFQK010000148.1:0-12850 GCA_035264345.1 Gemmatimonadales bacterium
ACCACGGCTCGGGATGTGGCCTGGACGCTCAACACAGCGCGCAATCCTGCTACGGGCTATCCCCGGCAGAACGAGATGGCGGCCTTCGACACCGTAATCGCCCAGGACGACTCGAGCGTCGTCGTGCGCTTTCGAGAAGCCCAGCGCAACTTCCCCGATCTGCTGACGGATCTCGCCACCTTGCCGGCACACCTCTTCTCGGGAGTAAAACCGGCCGACCTGCGGCAGGCCGGCTGGAACCGCTCCCCGGTTGGCAACGGTCCGTTCCGGTTCGTTTCCCATGAGGCGAACCGGCGGTGGGTCTTCAGCGCCAACCGCTCATTTCCACCCGCCCTGGGTGGGCCACCCCGGCTCGAGCGCTTCATCGTGGTGGTGGTGAATGAGCCCACGACCAAGCTGGCGGCACTGACCTCGGGCGAGCTCGACTTTGCCGGGATCCAGCCGGCCCACGCGGAGTTTGTCCGGCAGAACCCGGAGCTGGCGGTACTCACCTATCCACTCCTGTTGACCGACGCAATGCTGTTCAACACTCGCCGCCCGCCGTTCGACCAGCTCGGCGTGCGGCGCGCGGTCAGCTCGGCAATCGATCGTAAGGAGCTGGTGGACGGTTACATCTACGGCTTCGGGACTCCCGCGGTGGGTCCCGTACCGCCAACGGCTCCGGGCTATGTTCCTGTTCGTCCGCCGGCAATCGCACCGGTCCCGATTTCAACCGGCTCTCGCACTGCATTCGAGCTCCTGACGGTGGGAAGTGGAGAAGCTGCGTTGGAGCAGATGCTCCAGGCTCGGCTGAAGAGCGCCGGCTTCGACGTTACGCTGCGCCAGCTCGAGCTCTCAGCCTTTCTGGCGCGGGTCTACGGCCGGTCGCACGATTTTCAGGCAGCCGTGCTGGGGCTACCGGGAGACCTTGCACTGGGGTATCTCGGTCCGCTCGCGTCGCTGGCTGGCATACGGGTTCCATCCGACCCCCGAGCGGCCCAGCAGGTCATTGCCGACTCGGTGCCTGCAGCCTTTCTCTATCATCCCCGAGGTTTGCAGGGTATGAACCGCAGAGTCCATGGAGTGACCATGGATCTCCGGGGGGAGCTGCCCACTGTGCAGCGGTGGTGGATTGGCCGGTGAGCCAGCCCGCCTACGCGGCCACGGCACCGGTCCGTCTGGATCTCGCGGGAGGCTGGACCGACGTTCCGCCCTTCTCAGCTCGAGAGGGTGGAATCGTGGTGACCGCCGCCATCCGGCTCTTCGCCCGGGCCGAGGTGCGGCTGGGGGGCACCGGCTTCCGTCTCATTGCCGAAGACCTCCACGATCAGCTGGAGGTGAGCGATTCTTCCGGTCTGATGCGAAATGGAAGACTGGACCTTCAGAAGGCAGCCCTTCGAATGCTGCCGGTGGGCGGGTGCACTCTGCTGACCCGGACCGACGCGCCGCCCGGCTCCGGACTGGGCAGCTCCGGAGCGCTCGACGTGGCTCTGGTCGCCGCCTTGAGCTCAGCTCGAGGCGAGACTCGCGACCCATTCGAGATCGCCGAGACCGCCTGTCACCTGGAAGCGGTGGAGGCGGCAATGCCCGGCGGGCGGCAGGACCAGTTCGCCTCGTCCTATGGTGGCTTTCTTCGATTGACCTTTCGTGATCCTCAGGCTGAAGTTGAGCGGCTCAAGCTGGATCCGGACTTCATGGCGGAGCTGGCTCGGCGGCTCGTACTGTGCTACACCGGAGCCTCGCGCTTCTCCGGCACCACCATCGAGCGAGTAATGCGCGCCTATGAGCAAGGAGATCCCAGCGTGCATGCCGCACTCCATGGGCTTCGGGATGTCGCGGACGCCATGGCCGGCGCGCTTGTCGCCGCGGACTTCTCCCGGGTGGGACAGCTCCTCAGCCAGAATTGGCGCCACCAGCTCGCATTGGACGCCCGGATGTCCACCCCTGAAATGGCCGATCTCGAGCGGGCCATGGCGAGCGCGGGCTCGCTGGGTGGAAAGGCGGCTGGGTCGGGCGCGGGAGGCTGCATGTTCTTTCTCGCTCCCGATGATCCTTCGGCCATGATGGCTGCCGCGCGAGACCTGGGAGCCCGGCTTCTTCCGATAGCCTGGGCCATGCGAGGTGTCTACCTGTGTTGACGGCCGAGGAGCTGGAATCGCGCCAGCAGGAGATCGCTGCCTCTCCGGAGCTTGCTGCACTGCTGGAGCGGATGGCTCAGCGCGCAGGTCCGGTACTACAACGCATGCCTCTGGTCCCTGCAGCAAAGGCCCTGTTGACGGCAGATGGCGGAGTCTGTCCCGAGCACGGTGTCAGGCTCGAGTTCGATCCCTGGAGCCCGACCGAGCACCGCTGTCCCCGCTGCGGGCAGCGCTTTACCGGCGAGCGGCACGACCGCGCCTGGGCCCACTATCAACACCTCTGGGTGTCCGAGCGAGCCGCTCACCTGGCAACGCTGGCCACCATGGCCAATCGTGAAGATGCCGGCGCCCGGGCCAATGCCGTGCTTCAGGCATATCGGAACTACCCGGAGTATCCCAATCGGGACAACGTGCTGGGGCCCAGCCGGCTCTTCTTCTCGACTTATCTCGAGTCCATTTGGCTGACCAACTACCTGGCGGCCGCAACGCTGCTTCGGGATGCAGGGCTGCTCGAGGCGGAAACCGGGGAGATCGTAGCGGCCGTGGCCGACGAGGCCGCCAACCTGATCGGCGAGTTCGATGAGGGCCTGTCCAACCGGCAGACCTGGCACAACGCTGCGCTCGCGGCGGTGGCCGTGTGGTTCGAGGACGAGGAGCTGGCCACCCGCATGCTCGAGGGACGCAGCGGCATCCTCATCCATCTGCTCCAGGGGTTCGGGCCCGACGGCATGTGGTACGAGGGCGATAACTACCACCTGTTTGCGCTCCGCGGCCAACTGGTCGCCATGGGGTGGGCTCGCCAGGCCGGCGTGGATTTGCTGGCTGACTCACAGCTCGCCCAGCGACTGGGTGCGGCACTCCGTGCTCCCGCCCTGACCGCGCTACCCGACGGTACCTTCCCCGCCCGCAAGGACTCACGATTCGGAGTATCGCTGGCTCAGCCGATGTACCTCGAGCTGTGGGAGGTTGGTTTGGCGCGCCTCGAACGAGCCGGGGTTCCGCAGAGTGATCTGTGGGACTGGCTCCGGCTCCTGTACCAGGCAGCCGCGCCGCCGGCTCAGACATTCGATTCCTACTTGCACGAGGCCGGTGAGGCCCCACCCACGTCACCCCGGAGTCGGGCCGATCTCTCCTGGTGGTCCCTCCTGGAGATGTTGCCCACCCTTCCTGAGGCCGAAGGGACTTGGTCTCCCGGAAGCGTTTTCATCGAGGGGCAGGGGCTTGCCATCCTGCGCCAGGGCGACCGATACACCAGCCTGGAATGCGGAGCCCATGGAGGAGGACACGGGCATCCCGATCGGTTGAACCTGTTGCTCCACGCCGGTGGCGAGTACTGGCTGCCGGATCTTGGCACCGGCTCGTACGTCGCCCGCGACCTCTTCTGGTATCGTTCGACACTGGCACACAACGCTCCCCGTCTGGACGGGGTGTCGCAGCGGTTGGGCAATGCGGTCTGCGACAACTTCGATGAGCAGGGACAGTGGGCCTGGGCCCGGGGCAGATTCGGGGATTTGAGCCGCACCGTGGTTTCCGGCCCCAACTACGTGCTGGACGTCCTGGATCTCTCCTCCGCCTCCGATCAGCTGCTCGAGCTCCCGCTGCACCTGAGCGGCCGCAACGAGGTGATGGTACCCGGCCGCTGGATCTCGGCCCAACTGGACGATGAATTTGTCGGCGACGCTCAACAATTCGTTCCCGATTCGCCCGGGCCACTCCGTCTCGGCTCCTCCGGCAAAGCCGGCGCCAGATTAAGCGCACTGGTCGACGTTCCCGGTGATCTGATTCGAGCCATGGGACCAGGCATCCCCGGCTCGGGCGAAGCCATTCCGTTCTATCTGCTGCGCTGCACTGGCCGGAACCTTCGGATCGTCACTGTGCTCGAGCCGGGAGCGGCCCCTGTGGTAACGGATCTGCGGGTTACGGAGAGCGGAGTCGAGGTGCAAACCGGCTCGACAGTAGAACGGCACATCTCGACGGTCGAAGGCTGGGAGGTCCGAATCAGTCAGGAGACGGTCCGGCTCCGAGGCGCCCGCAAGGCGGCGGCTCCCTTCCAGCCGCTGATGCAGAATCGTCCACTGGTGGCCCGGGCGGTGGCCCCGCAGATCGCCGAGCCACCGGCACTGGACGGAAGCCTGGACGGGTTCGATACCAGCGAGCCGCTCGAGCTCGACCACGAGGACCAGTACCGTCGCAGTGAAGAGCCCTATGCGGGCCCTGAAGAATTTTCTGCTCGCGCCTACGTCAACTGGAGTGATGCGGGATTGCATGTGGCGGTCGAAGTGACCAAACCCGAGCTGGTGCTTCGGGATCCCGCAGCGGCGCCGCTCCGGCTGGACAACGAGCCGGATGAGATTCACGCCGACGGGATTCAGCTGTATGTCAGGCTCCCGGAGGAGGAGATTGGCTCGGGGGTACTGATCGTTCCTTCGACAACCGGAGAGCTTATCGTTCGTGGAGTGGAAGGAACCGCGGGCGCGCCCGATCAGGTTATCGGCGGCTGGTCCGGCACAGATACCGGGTACCGTCTCACCATGACCATCACTCCGCCTGACTGGGGTGAGTTCCGGCCGGGTGAGGAGATCGGGTTCGACCTGCTGATCAATCAGATGCTCCCCGACCGTCTGCGACGAGCCGGGCAGCTGGTCTGGAGTGGCGGTGGAGGATGGGTTTGGCTGCGGGGCGATCGGCAGGATCCTGCGCGGTTTGGAACGCTCGAGCTCGGCTGACTTCAGCGCGCGAGGCACCATGACCGAACACATCCCGGGATTCACCTCCACCGGAAGCAAGCGTCCCGAGACGGTCTTCGGGTCGCCGGATCCCGATCTGCCCAGCCGGATGACTCGCTCGTCCGGCTGCCGCGTCTGGGATGAGCAGGGCCGGGAATACATCGACTACATCATGGGACTGGGCTCGGTCGCCCTGGGCTATGCCCATCCCCAAGTGACTCGCGCGGTCACCGTTGCCGCCGGGAACGGCGTGGTCGGTCCGCTTGCCCCGGCCCTCGAGGAGGAGGTTGCCGCGGAGATCTGCCGCCTGATCCCATGGATCGAGCAGGTTCGGTTTCTCAAGACCGGTGCCGAGGCCATGGCTGCGGCGGTTCGCCTGGCTCGAGTGTTCACCGGCCGGGATCACGTGCTCGGCTGCGGCTATCACGGCTGGCTCGACTGGTGCCAGGGTGCGGCAGGGGTTCCCTCGGCAACCCGCGCCTTGTACTCGGAGCTTCCCTTCAACGACGCCGAACGTGCGCGGGAGCGGATCCGCTCCGCGGGAGACCGGCTCGCGGCCGTCGTGTTCGAGCCGGTAATTGTGGCCGAGCCCGAAGGCGCGTGGCTCGAGGTCCTCCGGGAAGAGACCGCGCGCTCGGGGGCTCTGCTCATCGTGGATGAGATCAAGACCGTCTGCCGCCTCGCCGTGGGAGGCGCGAGCGAGCGCTATGGTATCCGGGCCGATCTCACGGTTATGGGCAAGGCCCTGGCCAACGGGTTCCCCCTGGCGGCGGTGGGAGGCCGCCGGGAGGTGATGGCTGGTGCGTTGCGCACCTGGATCTCCTCCACCCTGGCGACCGAGTTCGTCTCCCTGGCGGCAGCCCAGGCCACGCTCCAGGTCATGGTGGCCAAAGGGGTGCCGACTCACCTTCAGCGGGTTGGCGGCCGTTTGCTGGAGGGCCTGCACCAGCTGCATCGGGAGCATCCCGATCTCGTGACCGGCGTTGGGGGTACCCCGGAGATGTGCTTTCTCCATTACGCCGACGACACCGTGTCCCGCTCGGTGACGGCGGCATGCGCCCACGCTGGTCTCCTGTTCAAGCGTTCGGCCTACAACTTTGTCTCCCTGGCTCACGACACGTCCACGATTGATCGCTCGCTCGCCGTCCTTGGCGAGGCCCTCTCGACCGTAGTCAAACCTGCCTAAATTGCGGGGGAGTCCGTTTTTTTACCGGCACAGGAGGAGACATGTCACCGCGCAAACCGACCGTCGATGATCTCGACGATGTAGACGATGAAGACGGCACGCTGGAGGAAGAGGTCGCGACCAATTCTGATCTGGATCTGACCGTCACCGACGAAAGTGAGGCCGGTCTGGGAGGACTGCCTCAGAACCTGCCCCAAGCGGAGGAGTAGAGGAAGCACGGGTGCTCATCGACGTTCACGCCCATTTCCTGCACGACCGCTCCCCCCGCGCCGACTGGCGAGAACGCAATGCCAGCCGATTGCGAGCCGGGGAGCGGGTTGGGATTACGGTCCACGTTGCCTCGATTCTCGGCAGCTGGGGTGCCACCTCTCCTATCTACTTTCCCTCTCCTAGCGACATCGAGTACGGCAACAGCTTCCTCCTGGCGCTGCAGCGGGAGCATGCCGGGCGCATCCGCGGCTATGCCGTCGTCAATCCGAACTTTCAGCGCCGCGCGCTGAGCGAGCTGGCTCGCTGCCTGGATGCCGGCATGGTTGGGATCAAGCTGGCGGCGAGCCGCAGGGCGGACGATCCTCTTCTGGACCCGATCTGCCGGGTGGCGGGTGAGCGCGGTGTTCCCGTACTCCACCACGTGTGGCAACACCGGCGGCGTGACTACCCGGGCCAGGAAGCGAGCGACGCAACCGAGCTGGGAGCGCTGGCTGCCCGGCACCCCAGCGTCAACTTTCTGCTGGCCCACATCGGCGGCGGGGGCGACTGGATCCACTCACTGGCGGCCCTTCGGTCTCTCCCCAACGTGTACGTAGACCTGTCCGGCAGTGGCGTGGATGGCGGAATGCTGGAGGCCTGCGTCGAGGCTGTGGGCGTGGAGCGCCTGCTCTGGGGCTGTGATCTCACCATCGAGACCGGGTGGGCCAAGCTGCGCTATCTCGAACATCTGCTTTCTCCGTCTGAGATCGAGCTGGTTCGGTGGCGCAATGCCGCCCGCATTTTTCCTCCCAACGCGTTCCCCACCGATTGATGCGCCTCGACGTCAATAGCTTCGTGGGTGCCTATCCGTTTCGGAGGGTTCCCGGGACCTCGGTGGAGGCACTGCTGCAATCGATGGACCGGGTCTCCGTGGACCAGTCCTGGATCAGCCACCTCCCCAGCCTGTTCTGGCGGGATCCCACGGAAGGAAATTCCTGGCTTTACCAGATCACTGACGGCAGTGAGCGATTGCGCCCGGTTCCGGCGGTTCATCCGGGGCTCACGGGCTGGGAGCAAATTATCCGTGACGCGCGGTCCCGTGGCGCACCAGCGGTGAGAGCCGATCCGACCTACTACGCGGTCGATCCCACCGGACCCGAGATGCGGTCGCTGATTCGGACCTGTGCCGGTGAGAACATGGCGTTGATCATGGCAGTACGCCTCGAGGACGGCCGGCAGCGCCACCCCAACGATCGGTCCCCCGAGCTCCCGGCAGCCGCGGTTCGGACACTGTTGCGCGCCGATCCGGCGGTGCGGTTGCTCATCACGCACGCCGACCGGAGCTTCGTAGAGGAGGTGCACTTCGGGTCTACTCCGGAAGAGTCCGCCCGGATCTGGTGGGACATTTGCTGGATCTGGGGGCCGCCAGAGGATCATCTGGAGACCCTGCTGAGCACCGTTGGAGTCGAACGGTTTGTCTTCGGAACCGGGCAGCCGCTTCGGCTGCCGGAGAACAGCGTGGCCAAGCTGGACCTCCTGAGCCTGAGCTCTGAGCATCGCTCAGCCATAGAAGCGGAGAACGCGTCGGCGCTCAGCCGGAGCCCGATCAAGAGCAAGGTTTCCCGGGTGAAGGCGTGACGGCAGAAATCAGTTCGTTGATCGAGCGTCTCGATGGCGGCCTCATACCCGCCGTTCCGGTACCGTTTCGGGGTGGGGATCTCGATCCGGCCGCGCAGCGCTCGTATGCCGGCTGGATGGCCGGCCAGCCGGTGGCCGGAGTCGGCGTCTGGGCTCATACCGGGCGAGGACCCCACCTCAGCTCGGAGCAGCGCAGACTGGTGCTGGACACGTGGCGTGAGGCGCTGCCGGATCGCGTCCTGGTCGCCGGAGCCCGTGACATCACCATGGCCATCGAAGCCCGCCGGGGAAGGGCCGATGCTCTGCTGGCCTTTCCTCAGTCCAGCGATCCCGTTGGCTATCATCAGCGGCTCGGCCGGGAGCTTCCGGTCATCGCTTTCTATCTGTATCGGGCCGCCGGCGGAGTGGACTACGACGACGGCACCTTGCACGGCATTCTCGACCTGCCCAACGTGGTCGGCATCAAGGTGGCTACGCTCGATTCGGTGATCACCTTCCAGCGAATTGCCGCCGTGCTGCGGGAGCATCCCGACAAGCTGCTCATCACCGGCGAAGATCGTTTCCTGGGCTACTCACTGCTCCTGGGCGCCCGCGCCGCGCTTATCGGGATGGGTTCCGCTCTGCCGGATCTCCAGGCTGATCTGCTTCGAGCCCGAACTGCCGAAGATTGGCCTCGCTTCGTGGCCTTGTCCGAGCAGTGCGACCGATTCAGCCAGACCACCTTCATCGAGCCCATTGAGGGTTACATCCGCCGCATGCTGTGGGCGGCCGCAGCCGAGGGTGCCCTATCTCCAGAGGCCTGCGACGACCCGTGGGGACCTCCACTCCCAGCCGTTGAACGCGCGGCAGTCGAGCGCATGGTCCGCGATGCGCGAGCGACTCGAGCGTGATTTCGAGCGCTTCAAGCGCGGGCTTCCGCGCGAGTTCCCGGATCACGTCCGGGACGCCTACCGGATAGACCTCAGCGCCCGCTACCTGGGTCACCCTCTTCCGCATCCGATCGGCAAGGGATCGGGGCAACTCTCGCTCAATCTCGAGCAGCTGGAGACCGATCGGGCAGCAGGTCTCGCCTTCGTCGTCCTGAAGACGGTGATCGCAGAGGACCCGGCGGGAGAGCGGGCGATGGCAGCATGGGCCATCCACGAAACGCGGATGAGAGTAGAGCGGCGCCGGTCCCAAACCGGACATGAGGGATGGACAGTCACCTGGAAGGGCCGGGGCTGGGACCGCTCATTCGAAGACTATCTCTCCCTGGTTCGCTCGGCGGGCGATCTCACCCGCTCCGGAGAGATAGTCGCGGTGCCCTCAGTCAAATATCACCTTCCCCGGCTGCATGAACCGTTTCGGTCCGCCGAGTACCGCTATACCACCGATCGGATAGCGGCAGCGTGGGGTCACGAGACGTTGTCGCTGGAGAAGGATTTCTCTCCCACGCTGGCGGGAGACGCGCTGGCCGATGAGCGCAATCAGATCCTGCGATGGCTACGAGAGGTTCCCGATCAGATCCGGCGAGGCGCTGACCGGCCCGTCCGCCTGGCGCTGAAGCTGATGAACGCTCGTTTCGACGACAGCTTCCAGCTGGAAATGCTGCGCGCGTCCAGCTCGGCCGATGCGCTGGTGGTGTTCAATCGGCTGTGGGACCCGACCCTGGGTGTGGCATATGGCGGCTACGATTTGAGCGAGCGCAATCTCCGGGTGCTCGAGCTCGCTTCCCGGGGCGACTTCTCTCTACCGCCCCTGGTGGCCAGCGGCAACGTATGTAGCGGGCGAATTCTCCTGGATTATGCCCGCGCCGGCTGCGAAAGTGTCCAGCTGCATACCGGTTTTCAGCTTCCGCTCTCGGAGTACGCTGCCACAGCCGGGACTCGTTCTCAGCGTGCCCTGCATGCCTTGGTCTTCGATCCTAAGGACGGACTCATAGCCGGGATGCTCGAGCTCGAGGCAGAAGGCCAACTCGAGCGGCGAGACGGGGAGCTCAAGTTCCTCGATCTGCAGAATCTCAGCCGGGTATGACCTCGCTGAGCACCGGCTCCGCTTCTCCCAGCGCCACCAGCTTCCGGCTTGAGCGCATCGAGCTGTACGAGCTGACATTGCCGCTGGTAGAGCCATTCATCATCTCCGGCGGCACCATGACCCACCGCCGGTCTCTCGTCCTGATTCTGTACGACGATCAGGGCAACCGCGGTTTGGGCGAGTCCCCGCCCTTCGAGCTGCCTTTTTACTCCGAGGAAACCCTGGCCGGTGCCCGCCATCTGCTGGAGCAGGTGTTGATCCCGCGCCTGTTGCAGGCCCAACCCGGCTCCTCCCGCGGGGCCGATAGCGTGTTGCACGACGGCATTCGAGGGAACCGCTTTGCCCGAGCTGCAGTGGACACGGCCCTCTGGGACCTCGAAGCGGCGCGGCAGGGTACCGGACTGGCTCAGGTTCTCGCTGACCGGCTCGCCGTCGAGTCCTCCCCGGTCATCGACTGCGGTGTGGCACTCGGCATCCCGGCCGACCGCTCGCTGCAGACTCTCCGCCGCTGGATCGAGCAGGCAATCCCCCGGGGATACCGCCGGGTCAAGATCAAGATCGCGCCCGGATGGGATACGGCCCCGGTCAAGGCCGCGGAGGAAACCATGGCTGGTTCCGGTTTGCCTCTGACGGTCGATGCGAACGGAGCCTACCAGTGGCCGGAGCAGAGAGATGCTCTGCGGGATCTCGACCAGAGTGATCTGCTTTACATCGAGCAGCCTCTGCCTCCGGACGAGCTCGTGGGGCACGCGCGACTCTGCCGTGAGCTTCGGACCCCGGTGTGCGTGGACGAGACGCTGCACGACGCGCGGGCCGCGCGGCAGATCGTCGAGTTGGATGGGCCACGGGTCTGGAACATCAAGGTGCATCGGGTGGGTGGTCTGACCGAGGTCTGCCGGATCTATCCCCTCGCTCGCTCCTACGGCGCCAAGCTGTGGGCCGGTACCATGCCCGAGTCCGGCATAGGATCTCAGGCTGCTATCGCGGCCGCAGCCTTGCCGGGCTTTGTCTACCCCTCGGATGTGGAGCCCAGCACGCGATGGTTCGGCCCCGACGCGGATGTCATCCCGCTCACGATGGATTCCCAAGGCCGGATGCAGGTGCCAACCAGTTCGGCCGGCTTTCTGCTGAACCAGGAACGCTTTGCCGCCGCGGCTCGGCTGCTGGCGGTCACCGAGGCCCGGTGACGTGACATACAGCCGAAGGTGCGGCTGCATGCCATGTTAGTTCGTCCCCTCTTCGGAGACGAGTATGGACATCAGCGAAATGGTCCGCCGGGTGGCGGGGTGGTGCTGTCTCGGCATGGTGGCCGTGTTCGTTCTGCTGGGCTACTACTTCGGAAACATCCGCTTCGCGCCTCTGGCGGGCGGATTTCTGATCCTCTCGGCCGTCTTTCTGATCGAGCTGGCCCCGGAGCACGCTGAAAACAATGGCATTCACCCGGGAACAGATACGCGAGTCGATCGAACGCGCGGGTGACGAGCACTGGCAGGCCTTGATCCGTCATCACGAGGATGCCTATCCAGCCAGCCGCCCTACCCCAGGCGATGTGGCCCGGGCCGAGGCGGAACGGCTGAACGCTCTTGGCCTTGGCAACAACCCAAATCTGACGCTGATCGAGAGTCGGGTGGAGCGGCTCCCCTCCACCCTCCGGATCACGCACGTCTTCGAGGACGCTACCAAAGGCACTCGCTTCGAGACCGAGCCCTTCACCGGCTACGACTGAGGCTGGTTAGCTTTCCCGGCAATGGCCGGGTACACCTTCCATCTCATCCCGCACACCCACTGGGACCGGGAGTGGTACCTCCCGCAATCCGTCTTTCTCGCCCGCCTGGTTCCCGCTCTAGATGATCTCCTCGACCGGCTGACCTCCGAGACCGGATCCACTTTCCTGCTCGACGGCCAGACCGTTCTCCTCGAGGACTATCTCGCGGTCCGGCCCGACCGCGAAGCAACCGTCGTGGAGCTGGCGCGTTCCGGACGGCTTCAGGTAGGTCCCTGGTACGTTCTGGCTGACGAGCTGATCCCCTCGGGAGAATCGCTGATTCGAAACCTGCTCGCCGGACAGGCCGACGCGGCACGACTCGGTGGTCGCAGTGATGTGCTCTACTCGCCCGACGCGTTCGGGCACCCGGCAATCTGGCCCCAGCTCGCGGGCGAGTTCGGCATCCGGTTCGGAGTGCTCTGGCGGGGGCTGGGTGGGGAGCCCGGCCAGGAACGCGATCTATATCGTTGGCGCGGTCCGGATGGACGCGAGGTGCTGCTTTATCATCTGCCGCCGGATGGCTACGAGACCGGCGCGGGCCTACCCGCAGACCGAGAGCGGCTGCCCCGGGCGTGGTCTCGCATCCGCTCCACGCTGGTCGAGCGCGCGGCGACCCACCAGGTCGCCGTCTTCGTCGGTGCCGACCATCATGCCGCCCACCCCGAGATCCTGAAGCTGCAGCGCCTGCTCGGCGAGCTCGAGCCGGGGAGCCAGTTCCGAGTCTCCCGGCTCTATGAGTTCTTTGTTGCCGCTGCGGCCGAGTCGGCTGCCGTGCCCGTGATTGCGGGCGAGCTGCGCTGGTCCTACGGCTATACCTGGACTCTTCAGGGTGTCCACGGCACGAGGGCGCCGCTCAAGCGACTGGACACTCTGGCCGAGCTCACTTTGCGCGGAAGCGCCGATCCGCTGGCCGCATTGGCAGGAACTTATCGAGGTAGTGACCGCCGCCCCCTGTTGAATTACGCCTGGCGGCTGCTGCTTCAGAGCGAGTTCCATGACTCGATCGCTGGTTGCACCAGCGACCAGGTGGCACAGCAGGTGAGTCTTCGGCTGCAGGACTCCAGAAGCCTCGCGTCTGAAATCGCTCGCACCAGCCTCGACGAGCTGGTCGGCAATGACCCCGACCGGGTGCGAGACCATCCCGAGCTGGGCGAGCCGCAACTGGTGCTCTGGAATCCGGTGCCTAGACCGCGATCGGGCGTTGTCATTGCCGATG
>DATFQK010000149.1:0-6133 GCA_035264345.1 Gemmatimonadales bacterium
GTCCGACGTCTTCGTGATTCAGGACGAGATCGCGGGTACCATCGTGCGGACCCTCCGGGCAACGTTGCTGGGCGACCTGGGAGATCTCACTCCGGTTCGCTACACCGCCAACGTGAAGGCCTACAGCCTGTATCTGAAAGGACGCTTCTGCTGGAACCGGCGCACCCAGGAGGGAATCAGAGAGGGGATCCGGTATTTCGAGCAGGCTATTGCCGAAGACCCCGATTACGCCCTGGCCTACAGCGGACTGGCCGACTCCTACGCCCTGGATCTCGACTACAAGGGTGCGCCCGTCTTCGAAGGGATGGAGCGGGCTAAAGCGGAGGCTCGCAAGGCCATCGCGCTGGACGAAACCCTGGCCGAGGCTCACACCTCACTGGGCTGGGTGACCTTCATCTATGACTGGGATTGGGCCGCCGCCGAGCGGCAGTTCCGTCGCGCGGTGGAGCTCAACCCCCGCTACTCGACCGCCCACCAGTGGTACTCCTGGTTTCTCGCCGCCATGGGTCGGTTCGAGGAATCGCTGGAGCACGGGCGAACCGCAACCGAGCTCGACCCGGCTTCGGTTTCGATCCGGCGAAGCATGGGATGGCTGCAGTATTACGCCCGGCAGCACGACGGGGCCCTGGACAATCTGCGGCGCGGCCTTGCCATGGATCCCACGGCAGCGGAAACCCACCGCCTGCTTGGCTTGGTCTACCTGCAACAGGGGTCGCTGGATGAAGCGGCCGCTGCTTTCAAGGAGGCACTCGCCAACGCGCCCAACGATTCGCTGGCGCTGGCCGGATTGGGGCACGTCGCCGCCCGGCGAGGGCGAGCGGACGAGGCGCTGGCGGTCCTGGCTGAGCTGGCTGCGAGGGCCAAATCGCATTACGTGTCACCGGTGGCGCAGGCCCAGTTATATGTTACGCTCGACCAGCGAGACCGGGCCTTTGAGTGGCTGGACAAGGCGTACCAGGACCGGCGCGGCTGGCTGGCGTATCTGAAGATCGAGCCGCTGCTCGACGGCATCCGGGACGACGCCCGCTTCCAGCGGATGCTCGAGCGCATGCGGCTGACGTGAGGAACGGCGGAAGGACGGGACGGCGGGACGTGGGGAACGTGGGGAACGTGGGGAACGTGAGGAACGTGGGGAGAGATGCAGAAGATCGCCAACGAGGCCGATGTCGCTGACGCGCTGGCGCAGCCACTGGCAGTTGTCTATAAGCACAGCCCCATCTGTCCCACGAGCGGAATTGCCTTCGAGGAGATCCGCTCGCTCCGACGGCTGCAGCAGGACGTCCCGGTGTACCTGGTCGACGTCGTCCATTCCCGCCCACTCTCCCGCTACATCGCCGAGCGGCTCGGCATCGTGCACGCATCGCCCCAGGCGATCATTCTGAGGGCCGGCGTTCCCGCCTGGCACGGCTCTCATTTCGATCTGCGGGCCGACACGATGGTCCGTGAGCTGGAAGCCCTCAAAGAAGGCGGTGAGCGCTCGATCTGAAACGTCGGAGGTGTGTCGGAACTTGAACCGTTGTTCCGTTTTCGTGCCGGCAGAACAGCGGTTCAAGTCTCTCCAGTAGCATTCCGCTCCCATCCTGTTCTTCACCTAGCCCGCCAATCCTATCGTAGCGTCGCCCCGAGCGTCACCGGGGTGTCATGATCGCCATCGCGGTGCCTCGGAGGCGCTACGCGAATTCTCATCATCGACGACGATCCCCGGCCGCAGTCATCGCCGGCCCCAGCCCCCAACGGGACTTCGGGGGTTGAAGGGATCGACCTCAACGGTTTGGGACCGCCGCCGGATTCTCCGTACCAGGGAGAAGCTCGGCCGGTCGTGCATGAGTATCAGGTCGCGACGCCCGCGCCGGTTCTGGTGGATACCGTCGGCACCACTCCCGAGCCGGAGGAGACCGGTTCGGCTGACGTCACGGTGGTGCGTGAGCTGATCGCCCGGATCCAGGAGCTGTTGCAGCGGACTCGAAGGCTTCCCGCCACCGCCTCCGCGGCATGGAGCGGCACCATTCGCTTCGGCGCCGTGATGGTGGAACCGGCCACCCAGACGGTTCTTCGCGACGGGCAACCGGTGCGGGTCACTCACACGGAGTTCCGGCTGCTGCTGGCCCTCATGCGGCGCCGGGGCGCCATCGCATCGCGGATGGAGCTGCTGGGTGAGGTCTGGGGGTCCGGTACCGCGGTGAGCCGTCGTGCGGTCGACACACACATAGCGCGGCTTCGTCGCAAGCTGGAGGAAGATCCCGCCAATCCTCGTCACATCCTGACCGCACTGGCCTGGGGCTACCGCTTTCGTCCCTGATTCACCTCGTAGAAATCTTGCTTCGCTACACGGAGGACTCATGGCACGTTCATCGTTTGATCATTTGCGAGATCGGCTGCGGCTCGCCGGGCTGGCACTTCTGGGCCTGGCTCTCCTCCCGGGTGCGCTGCCGGCCCAGCAGCCGGTTACCCTGACTGGCCGGGTGACCAACGAGGCCGGCCAGCCCCTTCCCTCAGCCGGCGTCACTATCGAGCAACTGGGTGCCGGAGCGTCGACCCGTCCGGACGGGAGCTACACCATCCTGATCCCGGGCGCGCGGGTTCCCTCGGCCCCGGTGGTGGTGACCGTCCGGCTCGTCGGCTACAAGCCGCGTTCGGCCCAGATCGATCTGAGCCGCGGCTCTGCGGTGCAGGACTTCAGTCTGGCCGACAATCCGCTGCAGCTGGGTGAGCTGGTCGTTACCGGCGCCGGCACCGTCAGCGAGGTGGAGAAGCTCGGCACCGGGCGGAGCAGCGTGGATTCGCTCTCCATCGTACGAAGTGCGGAGCCCAATGTGATCAACTCGCTCGCGGCCAAGGCCCCGAATGTCACGGTGGTCTCCAGCTCGGGCGATCCCGGAGCCTCGTCCAGCATCCTGATCCGGGGACAGACCACCATCAGCGCTGGCAGCGGCATCAGCGGCGCGGACGCCCAGCCTCTGATCATTGTGGACGGCGTGCCGGTCGACAACTCGATCAGCTACAACAATCCCAACGTCGCTTCACTCAACTCGAGCGCGGCTCCCTCCAATCGCGCGGCCGACATCAACCCCAATGACATCGAGAACGTGGAGGTGTTGAAAGGAGCCGCCTCGGGAGCCATCTACGGATCGCGGGCGGGTCAGGGCGTCATCCTGATTACCACCAAGAAGGGACGCCCCGGTCCCACCAAGTATTCCCTCCGGAGCCAGGCCTCGTTCGATCAGGTGGCCAGGGTACCCGAGCTCCAGCGGAAGTACGGCCTCGGCCTGAGCGGAGTGGCGCCGGCCTGCGTATCGGGCAGCACGCCGAACTGCGGTGTCGGGTTCGATGAGGCGGGCAGCTGGGGGCCGGCGATTGCCAGCGGCGCCCCGAGCTTTGGTCACTCGGACGAGATGTTTCAGGAGGGCCACACCTTCGACAACGCGCTGACGGTCTCGGGCGGAAATGACCGGACCACTTTCTTCCTGTCGGCTGGTGCTACCAATCAGCGCGGCTTTATCACGGGCAACAACGACAAGTTCGACCGATTCTCGTTTCGCTTCAACGGGTCCCACCGGGTCTTCGACAATCTGAAGGTGGGAGCGAACATCGCCTACGCCGACGGCAATGGCGGCTTCATCACCAGCCGCAACAGTACCGACGGGCTCCTGCTGGGCGCTTGGCGCACGCCACCCGACTTCAACAACCAGCCCTATCTCGATCCGGTCACCGGCCTGCACCGTTCATATCGGTTCCCCAACCCGGCGGCCGGCTCGGAGCAACAGTCACGGAGCTACGACAATCCCTTCTTCGTCGCCAACGAGTCGTTCAACAAGTCGGAGGTGGGGCGCACCTATGGGGGCATCAACGCGGAGTTTGCCGCCACCTCGTGGCTCACCTTCAACTACACCCTGGGCGCCGATTACGCCAACGACGAGCGAACCCAGGCGTGGCCCTGGAGCACGTCCAACACCACCGTCGTGGGCGTCAACGGAGTGGGAGGAGTGAATGCCGGCTACATCAAGACCTTTCAGATCGATCACAACCTGACCGCTACCGCTCGCTACAAGCTGAGTCCCGACTGGAGCGGTGCGGTGACGGTGGGCCAGAACCTGAACTCCAACGACTATCAGACCCGGCAGACACTGGGCACCGGACTCATCGCCCCGCAGCCGTTCAACCTGGGCAACACTTCGGCCCAGCTGCCGCCCTACGACTATCAGCAGACCATCCGGTTGGAGTCGTACTTTGCCCAGGTCTCGGCCGACCTGTGGGATCAGCTGTTCCTCACCGCCGCCGTCAGGAACGACGGGGCGTCCACCTTCGGAGAGACCACCCGGCACAATTGGTACCCCAAGGGTAGCGCGGCCTGGACCTTCTTCCGCAGTGCCGAGGGCACCGATCGTTTCCTGACCTACGGCAAGTTGCGGGCGGCCTATGGCCAGAGCGGGACCCAACCGGCGCCGTACCTGCTCTCCAGCGTGATGTTCGGTGGCTGGAACGGGACCGACGGTGGCTGGGGGCCGGCCGTGTCGACCCAGCAGAACGGGGCAGGCGGGCTCATCTCCAGCTACAATCTTCCCACCAGCGATCTCGGTCCCGAGCGGGTGAAGGAATTCGAGACCGGGTTCGATCTCGGTCTGTGGCAGGACAAGGCTGATCTCGGCGTTACTTGGTACCGCGCCGTCTCCAGCGACGTCATCCTCAACCTGCCGGTCGCCGGCAGCAGCGGCTACACCCAGAAGCCGTCCAATGCGGCGGAGCTCAGAAACTCGGGTGTGGAGGTTGCGTTGAACGTCAGGCCGATCACCACCAGGAGCTTCTCCTGGGATCTCGGGCTCCAGTTTGCCACCAACCGGAGCCGAGTGCTCGATCTGGCCGGTGTACAGTTTGTGCCCTTCCCCATCAGCGGAGGCAACAACGGTCTGACCGGTATCCAGGCCGTAGCCATGAAGGACCAGCCGCTCGGCGTGTATTACGGCACCGACTTCATCCGTTGTGGCCGGGGCCTCACCTACGCCGGAATCGACATCGACAATACGGCAGGGCAGTGCCTGGGAGCGCCTGCCGGCGCGCTGTACATCGACTCGACCGGTTACCCCCAAGCCGATAACGCCGGCAACTACGTCATCGGCGATCCGAACCCGGACTGGACCGGGTCGGTCCGCACCTCGTTTCGGATCCAGAAGTTTTCCATCGGCGGCCTGGTGGACATCCGCCAGGGCGGGGTGGCCAGCAACCAGACCAAGGGCGCGCTGAACCACTTCGGCACTTCCAAAGAGTCTCAGGTCATGCGGGACGGAGGGAACTTCGTCTTCGGTGAGACCTACTTCAACGAGGAGCCGGTGGCGGGTCCCGGCGCAGGCATGGCGGTTCCCATCGGCCAGGCCTGGTTCACCGGGAACGGGGGCATCTTCAACGGCCCGAAATCGCAGTTCAACGAGAGCGCCAGCTTCGTCAAGCTGCGCGAGATCTCGGTGGGTTACCTGTTCGACTCGCCCTGGGTCAACAAAGTGCTCGGCTTCAGCAGCATGGAGCTGCGCGTGGCCGGGCGGAATCTCCAGACCTGGACCGATTACACCGGCGTTGATCCTGAGACGTCGCTGCTGGGATCGGCCAGTCCGGCGCGGGGATTCGACTACTTCAACAATCCCCAGAGCCGCTCGTACGTCTTCTCTCTCACCCTCAACCGCTAGCGAGCGGGAGACACCAGCCATGCGACACACAATCCGGTTGCTGCTGAGTGCTGCCCTCGCGGGAAGCACCATCGGTTGCGGCGACTTTCTCTCGGGGCCCGGAGTGGACGAGGACCCCAACAACATCACCAACCTGACCCGGCCCGGGCCGCTGTACATCGGAATCCAGGCATTGCAGTCGGTCCAGTTCGAAGGGCAGCTAGCCCGAAATGCCGCCGAGTACGTGCAGCAGATTGCCGGCCACTCCCGGCAGCAGATCGGCTACGATCTCTACGGTCTGGGCCCGTCTGATGTCGATGGATACTTCTATTCGGTGTACGGCTCCTCGATCACCATTCAGGGCGGCGGAGGGCTGCTCGACATTCACAAGATGCAGCAGCTGGCCCGGGCGGTGAACGATTCCATCTACATCGGCATCGGCAAAGTCTACGAGTCGCTGGTCATCGGCATGGCGGCCT
>DATFQK010000150.1:0-2835 GCA_035264345.1 Gemmatimonadales bacterium
GGCCAGCAATATCCGTCGGGGCGCCGACAAGGACGCCCAGCAGTACCAGCTCGCTCTAGGACTCCGGCATTTCGATGCCGGGGGTAACGAGTACCAGGCAACAGTCTTTGGCGTGCTGCGCGATCTGGCCAACCCGCTCGCCGCTCCGCCTTTCAACGGCGCGCCTCCCACGGCCGGTACCTACGTCGCGATCGACCGGGCAGTCGGCGGAACCCGAGGCAGCCTCAGCCATCGGCTCGGCCAGGGCGAACGGGCCCCCCGCCTCACCGCCGGAGCCGACCTGCAGAAGATGCGAGACGACCGGCAGAATTTCGTCTCAGACTCGGGACAACAGACAGCCACCGTTTTGCTCGACCAGCGAGAGCAGGTTACCGAGCTGGGGCCGTTCGCCCAGATCCAGTGGAACCCGAAACAGGAGCTGCTGCTGAGCACCGGCGTCCGGTACGATTGGGTCAAATTCACCGTTGATGACCGGTTCACCGCTGATGGCAACGACAGCGGTGATCGAACCATGGCGGCCGCCAGCGGAAACATTGGGCTGAGCTGGACCCTGAACGACCGGTTCGTACCCTACCTGAATGTCTCCACCGCGTTCGAGACGCCGACGACAACCGAGCTGGTGAACAAGCCCGACGGAACCGGGGGACTCAATCCCGACCTCGGGCCCCAGCGCGCGGTCAACTACGAGGTAGGAGCCCGCGGGCGGCCCTCGTCCAAGCTGAACTACTCGGTCGCGCTTTTCCTGGGCCGCATCAGTGACGCAATCGTGCAGGGCCCCGAAGTGGGGGGGAGAGCGTTCTTCCGTAATGCCGGCAAGACCCACAATGATGGAGCCGAGGTAGGCCTCTCCCTTTCGCCATTCAAGGAGCTCACCTTGAGCGGAGCCTACACCTACGCCCGGTATCGTTTTGCCTCAGGTGACTCACTCGACGGCAACCGGCTGCCCGGCGTGCCCGAGCATTTCTGGCGCTTCGGCCTTCGAACCAGCCTGCCGGCCGACTTCTACGTCGACGCCGATCACACGATCAGCACCTCGATCGCCGCGGACGACGCGAACACGCTCTCACTCTTCATACCCTCGTATTCGGTGACTAACGCCCGGCTGGGATGGGACGGTCAGGTGGGATCCATGGAAATCGGACCGTTCATTGGGGTCAACAACCTGCTCGACCGGAGATACGTCGGCTCGGTTACCCTGAACGGCGTGGGTGGGCGGGTCTACGAACCGGCCCCTCTGCGGGTCATTTATCTGGGTGCGGAGGTGGGGTACGCGGCGCCTTAGAGCAAACTCACCGGATCGCGATCGATCACCAGCCTGACATTGCCCTCCCGCTTGAGATGGCGCGCGGCGTAGCGAACCACTCGCCCCAGCGCGACGGAGGGGCCCTTCAACAACACGTGCCAGCGCCAACGATCCTTGATCCGGACCAGGGGACAGGGCGCTGGACCGAGCACGCTGATCGGGAGTTGATACCGGGCGACCAGGCTGTTGCACCAGTCTGCCAGTCCCGCAGCTTTGCGCCCCACGTCCCGCTCATCGCTTCCGGAGTACAGGAGATTCACCAGGTGAACCGCCGGCGGATATGGTGGAACCTCGCGGAGCCCTCGCTCCTCGTCGAGAAATCCCACTGCGTCGTGCTGGGCGGCTCGCACCAACGCGTGATGCCGGGGATGCCGGGTCTGCACCAACACGCGCCCGCCTTTGGGCCCCCGTCCGGCCCGGCCGGCAACCTGAGCCAGCAACTGAAAGGTTCGCTCCGCCGAGCGAAAGTCCGGCAGGTACAATCCAGTGTCGGCATCCACCACACCGACCAGCGTGACATTGGGGAAGTCCAGACCCTTGGCGATCATCTGGGTTCCGATCAGTAGATCGATCTCGCCTTTTTCCACGGCGGCCAGGATGCGCTGGTGCGACCACTTGGTGCTGGTGGTGTCCAGATCCATGCGGGCAATTCGCGCATCGGGATAGCGCTCGACCAGCATGCGCTCGAGCTGCTGCGTGCCAACTCCGCGCATCTGCTGCACCGGGTTGGCACACACCCGGCAGGTAAAGGGCAGCGGCTCCTCGTGTCCGCAGTAGTGACAGCGGAGGGCTGCCGGTGTCCGGTGAACGGTGAGTGAGATGCTGCAGCGGGGGCACTGCCACACCTCGCCGCAGTCGGGACATTGGAGGAAGGCGGCGTATCCCCGGCGATTCAGCAGCAGCAGCGCCTGTTCTCCTCGGGCCAAGGTCGAGGTAATGGCTGAGTCCAGCGCCACCGACCACGCCACGGGCCCGGTGCCCTCGACCTTCGGAGCCGCCCTGAGATCGACCATCTCGACCGGCGGCATTGGCCGTGAGCCGATCCGCTCCGGCAGCCGCAGCAAGCCGAGTCCGGTCGCCGTCTGGGCCACCGTCTCTAGAGACGGGGTGGCACTCCCCAGAAGCAGCTGAGCTCCTTCCAAGCGGGCACGAACGGCGGCGACATCGCGCGTGTGATAACGGGGGGTTTCACCATTCTTGTAGCTCGCCTCGTGTTCCTCGTCGATCACGATCAGGCCCAGATTGGAGACCGGAGCAAACACTGCCGACCGCGCTCCCACAGCCACCCGCCGGTCACCTCGCCGCAGCAGTCGCCAGGCGTCGGCCCGCTCGCCGTGGGAGAGGCCGCTGTGCAGCACGGCGACATTGTCGCCAAAGGCGCCGCGGAAACGACTCACAGTTTGGGGAGTCAAACCGATCTCGGGGACCAGCACGATCGCGCCTTGTCCCCGCTCCAGCACTCGCCGCACGGCCTCCAGATACACCAGCGTCTTGCCGCTGCCGGTCACTCCGAAGAGCAGGGCTCCGGCTCC
>DATFQK010000151.1:0-7386 GCA_035264345.1 Gemmatimonadales bacterium
CTGCAGCTCATCTGGGACTATCAGGCGGCGCTCCGAACCTTACACCGCATTCTCCGACCGGGAGGGGTTGCCCTGGTCACGGTCCCAGCCATCAACAAGAGCCGGGATGAAATGGGCGCGTTCGGAGATTACTGGGCCTTCCGGACCATCTCCGCTCAGCGGCTCTTTGCCGAGCTGTTTCCGGCCGAGCAGGTGACCGTGACGGGATACGGAAACGTGCTGGCGGCAGTTGCGCTCCTGCACGGTATTGCCGCGGAGGAGCTCACCCGCGAGGAGCTCGATCAGCCGGATCGCGCGTACGAACTGACGGTCGGTGTGCGGGCCCGCAAGCCCGAGTAATGAGAGTTCCGGGCGGAAAGCTGGCCGGCCGATCCGCCCAGTGGCTGCTGGGCAAGATGGTCGGCCACGCGGTCATCCTCGGCTATCACCGAGTGAGCGATGGTCCCGATCCGTACGGGCTCGCGGTCTCGCCGGAGCGATTTGCCGAACAGCTCGGAGTACTGGGCCGGATGGGTCGTCCCCTCGCCCTGAGTGAGCTTCCGGGGCTGCTTGCTACGGGACGGGTGCCGAAGCGAAGCGTCGTCTTAACCTTCGATGATGGCTACGCCGATGTCCTGCACCTTGCGAAGCCCTTGCTGGCGCAATTCGGGATTCCGGCAAGCGTGTTCGTGGTAAGTGGCGCACTCGGTCGCGAGCTCTGGTGGGATCGATTAGGTCGACTGGCGAGCACCGCAACCGCAGTCCGACCCCGGGTGATGCTTCCAATCGGAGACTCGGTATTCACATGGCCGATGAAGGGAGTGACGTCCTCGGAGGAAGGCCTGCGAAGGGCCCTGTATTCCAGGCTCAGAGGATTGGACCCCAGGGCGCGGGAGGCGGTCCTGGACCAGTTGGGTGAGCTCATCGGCAAATCGAGCGGGACCAGCGCAGTTGGTCTCCGGCGTGTCGTTACCGCCGAGGAGCTGCGCTGTTTAGGCGCCGGAGACGTGGTCGAGATCGGTGCCCATACCGTGACGCACCCGGCCCTTTCTCAGCTGAGCGCCGAGCGGCAGCGGGAAGAGATCGCCGGCTCCCGGCGCGATCTCGAAGCAGCTTTAGGCCGGCGGGTGTCGGGCTTCTCCTATCCATTCGGCGATACCGGAGCCGGAGCGGCCGCCTTGGTTCGGGAGGCGGGCTTTCTCTACGCCTGCGAATCTCGCAGCGCAGTCGCCTGGCGTCGCACCGAGCAGTTCGCCTTACCTCGATTTTGGGTGCCCAATTGGGACGGACCACGCATGGCCAGCTGGCTGGACCGGTGGCTCGATGACTGAGGCGCTCGAGCGCATTGTGGTCATCATCTTGACCTATAACAAGCGGGAGGTGACCCTCCGCTGCCTGGCCGGCTTGCGTCAAGTCGGAGAGCCCTCCTTTCAGGTGCTGGTCTGGGACAATGGCTCGAGCGACGGCACCGCCGAAGCAGTGCGGCTGGCCCACCCTGAGGTGCTGGTGCACGAACATCCCGGCAATCTCGGCGTTGGCTCCGGCCGGAACGCGGCAGCCGCTCTGGCCCGGCAGAGGTTCGCGCCGACCCACCTCCTGTTCCTCGATAACGATATCCTCGTGGCGCCCGGGTTCGTACGGGCCCTGTTGGCCCCATTCCGGGAAGACGCGATGGTCGCCCAGGTTCAGTCCAAGCTCCGGTTGCTGCACGACCCTGCTCGGTTGAACGATGGTGGAGGCTGCCGCATCGAGTGGTGGTGGGGCCGGACGTCCCCGGTGGGGTTCGGGGAGCTCGACCACGGGCAGCATGATACCAGGAGACCGTGCGTTGCCTGCGGTGGCTCCATGATGGTCCGGGCGGCCCGATTCGACCAACTCGGCGGATTTGATCCGATCTTCGACCCCTTCGGGCCGGAGGACCTCGACTTTTCACTTCGGCTGCAAAAGGCCGGGTACAAGGCACTGTACGTGCCGGAGGCGGTGGCATATCACGAGGTGAGCCACACCTTCGGCAGCGGTTACACTGAAGAGTATGCCCGCACCAAATCGAAGCATTGGCTCCGGCTGATGCGCCGCCATGCTTCAGCCACCGACTGGATCGGCTTTCTTCTGCTCGGCGCCCCAAGGGCGTTCCTGCGGATGATCGTGCGCGAGGCCCGCCGCGGCAATCTGCGGGCCTTGCTGGGCACTGTGCGTGGTGTGTTCGACGTCTCAGCATCTCGGCCCGCCAGGTAAATCACATGCAACCACTCACGCCTCCGATTCTGGTCACCGGTGCTCACCGCTCCGGGACCTCGTGGGTGGGCAAAATGCTGGCTGCTGGCGGCCAGATGGCCCTCATCAACGAGCCGTTCAACCGCTCCCATCAGACCGGCATGATGCGGGCGCCAGTCCGCTCGCTATACACCTATGTCTGCAACCAGAATGAAGCCGAGTATCTGGGCCCAATGCAGGAGACGCTGGCCTACCGCTACCACTATTGGGCGCAATTCACGTTTCATCCGGCAAGGGACCTCCCCCGTGCGGCGCGGGATGCGATCGGCTTCCTAAGAGGGCGTCTCACCCGCCGGCGGCCGTTGCTCAAGGACCCGTTCGCTCTGTTCTCGGTGCCCTGGTTCACCGAGCGGCTCCACTGCCAGATCGTCGTGGTGGTGCGCCATCCGCTTGCGTTTGCCAGCAGCCTCAAGCGCCTGGATTGGAGCTTCGATTTCGGAGATCTGCTCGGGCAGCCCTTGCTGATGGATCGATGGCTGTCGTCGTTTCGGCCGGAGATGGAACGCATGCAGCGCCAGCCCGGGGACGTGATCAGCCAGGCGAACCTGCTCTGGCGCATGATTTACGGGACGGTTGCCCGGTACCGGCTGACCCTGCCGGGGGTCACCGTGGTTCGCCATGAAGATCTGTCGCTCGATCCAGTAGGAGGATTCCGTCAACTGTACGCCGCGCTCGGGCTGACATTCTCGAGATCGGCCGAGCGAGCCATCGTTCGGTCGACTATGGAGAACAATCCTACCGAGCTGTCTGCGGGCGACCCGCATGCGGTTCGGCTGAACAGTCGGGCCAATCTCGAGAACTGGAAACACCGATTGAGCCGAGCAGAGATCGCGCGCGTGTTGGAGGCCACGCAGGACACTGCCGTGTTCTTCTATGGGGACGGCCCACTCGATCAGCCGGGTGACGCGCCGTCGTCACGTATCAGCGGCAAATCCAGGATGCGAGTGACTCTCTGAGCACACCCTCGACGATCCTGCTGGACGCGCACGTCCACCTGCACCGCTGCTTCGACCCCGCGCGCTTCCTCGACAGTGCCCGGACCAATTTCCGGGCGGCGGCCCGAGCCCTGCGTCGGTCGAGCGGCGTTGGCTGCCTGTGGCTCACCGACACGCCTCAGGAGCGCTCCTTCCGCCGTCTTGCTGAGGGTGGGCCGACTGGCCGATCCATTGATCGGTGGGCCCTGTCGCAGACCAATGAGGCCACCGCCTTGACCGCGCGCCACGAATCCGGAGACACGCTTCTCTTGCTGGCGGGACGGCAAATCTCGACCCGGGAGCGCCTGGAGGTACTCGCGCTCGGTACGGAGCTGGACTTGCCCTCGGGCCAGAGCCTGGCCGACACAATCGCCGGTGTACGCGAGAGCGGGGCGATAGCGGTGATCCCATGGGGATTCGGAAAGTGGTGGTTCCGCCGGAGCCGGCTGCTCGCCGCGACGCTGGCGTCTCTCTCCGGTGGCGGTGTCTTCCTGGGGGACAATGGCGGCCGGCCCCGGGTAATTCCCCGTTCTCCCTTGTTCGAGCTGGCAGCATCGCGGGGTATCTACAACCTCCCCGGCAGTGATCCGCTTCCGCTCCCGTGGGAAGTTCGGAAGCCGGGCCGACTGGGCGCCATCCTCGAGGCACCGCTGGACCTGTCCCGGCCGGTTGCTGCGCTGCTCCGAGCCCTGCGCGGACTCCGAGCCCAGCCACCACTGTTTGGAGGGCCTGACAGTCTTGCTGGCTTCGTGCGATCTCAGGTGGGGATCCGCCTGCCGACCCGGCTCGCGGTGTCTCCGGCCGAACCGGCTGATAACGACTGATGTGCGGCATTGCCGGCGTCGCCAGCATGGCTGGGCGGTCTACCATCAACCTCGCGGGGTTGGAGGCAATGACCGACAGCCTGCTCCATTGAGGTCCGGACGAGGCCGGCCACGGAATCTGTGACGGCGCAGCGCTCGGCATGCGGCGGCTCTCCATCATCGATCTGGAGGGTGGGAGCCAGCCGCTCTATAACGAGGATCACAGCATCCGGGTCGTATTCAACGGCGAGATCTACAACCACCGGGAGCTTCGCCGCGGGCTGGAAGCGCGGGGGCACCAGCTGGTAACGCAGACCGATGGCGAGGTGATTGCGCATCTGTGGGAGGAGCTCGGCCCGCGTTTTCCATCGGCGCTCAACGGGATGTTCGCCATCGCCCTGCACGACGTGCGGGCCAAGCGGGTAGTGCTGGTACGCGACCACTTCGGCATCAAGCCGCTCTACTACGGGCTGGTCGATGGACGCCTGGTATTCGGCTCGGAGGTGAAGGCGCTGCTCTCGTCGGGGATGGTGCCTCGTGAGCTCGATCTCGATGCGCTGGGCGAATTTCTCTCCTGGGAGTACGTGCCAGCCCCGCGAACCCTGCTTCGGCACGTTCGAAAGCTGCTGCCCGGCACGATGGTGGAATTCGACCTCACCCGGGGCGCCCTGAGCGAGTCAGTCTGGTGGCAGCTGCCGTCTTCGCCTGATGGGGCGGGGTCGCCGGCGAGTGAGCGCGAGTGGGAAGCCGCAGTCGACGCCCAGTTGCGCGAAGCCGTGCAACGGCAGCTGATCAGTGATGTACCGCTGGGGGCCTTTCTGTCCGGGGGAGTGGATAGCTCGCTGGTGGTTGCAGCCATGGGCGGAGCCCAGACCTACAGCATCGGCTTCGACGACCCCACCTACGATGAGTCCGGCCGCTCGCGTCAGGTTGCCCGGCATCTCGGCGTAAACCACACAGTGGAAGTGATCCGCCCGGACGCGATGGCGCTGTTTACCGGGTTGATGCGGCATATGGATGATCCCATAGCCGATGTCTCGATCTTCCCCACGTATCTGGTCTCCCAGTTGGCTCGTCGGGATGTGAAAGTTGCCCTCTCCGGTGACGGTGGCGATGAGGTATTCGGAGGGTACGAGACCTACGCCGCCCAATCCGCCGCGCGACTCTGGGATCGGGTCCCGGGCTCGGTCCGGAAGAAGGCGGCCCGTCTCGTCACCGCCCGCATTCGGCCGACCGCCAGCAAGAAGGGTCTGGTGAACACGGCGCTCCGCTTCCTTGAAGGCGCCGGCCACGACCGCCGGCTCGGCCATGCGCGCTGGCGCCTGTTCGTGGGGGAGGGGCTACGCCAGGAGCTCTTCACGCCGGAGGCCCTCGCGGCCATGCCCACCAGCGTGGGAGACCACGTGCTCCGCTTGGCGGATGAAGCCGCCACTCGCGGCAATGTGGATCGGGCGCTGTATGTCGACCTGCGGAGCTATCTGGCCGACAACTGCCTGGCAAAAGTCGACCGGATGGCAATGGCGTGCTCGCTCGAGGTGCGGGTGCCGCTCCTCGATCCCGACCTGGTCGCGCTGGCATTTCGACTGCCGGAGCGACTGAAGGTCGCGGGGCGGGAAACCAAGGTTCTCCTCAAGCAACTTGCGGCCCGTCACGTCCCCCGGGAGTGCGTCTACCGCCGCAAGCAAGGCTTCAGCGTGCCGATGAAGCACTGGCTCAACCAGGAGTTTCGCCCCCTGGTAGACGAATTGCTCGCGTCCGATCGAATCCGGCAAGAAGGGATTTTCCGGGTGGACACGGTGGAACGGCTGAAGGCTGAACACGCGCGGCGGGAGCAGAACCATAGCCATGTACTCTGGGCTTTGCTGGTGTTCCAGGATTGGAGAGCGCGATGGGCGGTGTGATCGCTCGAGATCCGGCCGCTGCCGCTGCTGCGGGCTATGACGTGATTGTCATCGGCGGCGGCGTCAATGGAATCGCCGTGGCCCACCGCGCGATGGCTCTCGGCTTGCGGGCACTCCTTCTGGAAGGTGACGATTTCGGCGGCGCCACCTCGGCGAATTCGCTGCGAATTCTGCATGGTGGGATCCGCTCACTCCAGTCGCTCGATCTCCGCTGCTTCCGGGACATGTGCATCGCCCAAAGCTGGTTCCTGCGGCATTTCCCGGAGCACATTGCCCCACTCCAGTGTCTGATGCCGCTGTATGGGAGGGGATTGCGGCGCCCGGCGGCGTTTCGCGCTGCGCTGACGCTCGATCGGCTGCTCCGGCGCACGTGTGGGGCCGGTCACGGGAGCGGTGCTCTTCCCCGAGGAGGGGTGCTCGACGTGGACCAGACCAGGCATCGTTTCCCTCTGGTCCCATTGACCGGGCTGCAGGGCGGCGGCGTCTGGTACGATGGCGTGATGCTACAGCCTCAGCGAGTCCTGATAGACTGGCTCCGCTGGGCCTGCGCCGGTGGGGTGACAGCGCTCAACCGGGTTGCCGCTCAGCAGCTCCTGATCAAGCAGGGACGAGTCGCTGGCGTCGTGGCGCATGATAGACTGGGAGATAGAACGGTCCTCTTCAGCGCACCGAGGGTGATCAACTGCGCTGGTCCGTGGAGCCAGGAGCTCAGCCGAGCGTTCGATCCGGGTACTCCCGCGTGCTTCCGTCCTACACTCGCATTCAATCTGCTCCTGGATCGCGCACCGGTCGCGCAGTGCGCGCTTGCGGTGGCCACCCCGACGGGCAGCCGGCGCACCTATTTCATCGTGCCCTGGGGAAAACAGACGATGGTGGGGACTTACCACGGTCCTGCGCCTGCTCTGCCGCAGCAGATGGATCCATCCAGGGAACAGATCGAGCAGATGCTGGGGGAGCTCAACACCGCTGTTCCAGGATGGGATCTCGGGTCGGACACGGTCCTTCAGGTCTACAGCGGCCTACTGCCCGGCAAGTCTCGACCGGAGGCCGAGGAGCTCGAGACGGAGGCAACGATTTACGATCACGGCCACACCGGCGGCCCGCGGGGGCTCCTCACGGTTGCGGGGGTGAAGTTCACCACAGCGCCGGTGATCGCCGACCGGGTGCTGCGCGCGGCCGGATTCCGGGCGCGAGCCTCCATCACCCAGGTTCGGCGCCCGGCCGCTCGCGAGATCCCCGAAGCCGCAAGCTTTCTGCGAGCCCTCGACACCAGACCGGGGGAAGCTACCGACTGGGTTCGGAGGCTTGCCGCCGAGGAATCGGTACTATCGGCCGAGGACTTCCTGTGTCGTCGGACGGACTGGGGCCTGGATCCGCGCGAAGAGCGGGAGATTGAACGTTTGATCGCCCCGCTCATCCCTCAGGTGGGTGCTGCTCCCGAAACCTTCAGACAGG
>DATFQK010000152.1:0-2901 GCA_035264345.1 Gemmatimonadales bacterium
CGCTGGACTGGCCGGGAAGCCAGGGATACAGCAGCAACCGGCACGCGAGGATCAGGAGACAGGCAAGGAGGAGGACCACCAGCGCGGGCCTGATTTTGGCGGATTTGGCAGGCACGGGTTTGCCCATCACGGCTCCATCGCTCATCCCAGAGGCCACCTGAAGAGAGCTAGGCCTCCGCCCTCGACCCGGTCCAGGTTACAAAAGTCGACTTCTAAGTTTCCGCATAAACCTCCGTTTCCTTTAGCCCCCGGGCTTGGGTTACCGAAGCTTGCCGATCTGCTCGGCCAGGTCACGGGCGACCATCTGGAGCTCAATATGCTCCGGGTGGAGCGTCCCTCCGCCCGGGGTCGTGAGATTGGCCCGAACCGCTTTGATACCCTCGATGGCGCGGCGCAGCTTCAGCCGCTCGACCCGAACTGGTGCCTGCGCTCCTTTTCCGGCGGAAAGGACCGCCCACATGTTGGTACGCAGGGTATCGACCGAGCGCTTGAGGTCCTCCACGCCCTCCGGAAGCACGGGCGCACGGGTCAGGCGGGCATCGACCTCATCCAGCAGCTTGCGAAGGCTGACTAGTTGTTGCGGGAGAGGCTCGTTTTCCATTCAGGCGACCCGATTTTTCCGCCAAACCAGGTACACTGGAATGCCCAGAGCCACGATCAGCAGACCCAGAGCGGAGAACTTCCGCTGTTGGGGGTCGGCCAGCAGAACCACAAGCAGAAACCCATTGGCTGCCATGTACAGGGCCGGGAGGACTGGATACCCGAACGCCCGTACCGGCCGGGGAAGATCGGGCCGAACTCGGCGGAGCCGGAAGAGGGAAACGGTGGTGAGGAGGTAAAAGATGATGGTGGCGAAGATCACGTAGTTGAGCAGCTCGCTGTACGTACCGCTGATGCAGAGCACCGAGGTCCAGATTCCCTGCGCCACCAGTCCGAACACCGGAGTACGATAGGTCGGATGCAGCTTGCCTGCCCGCTGAAAGAAGAGATTGTCCCGGGCCATGGCGTAGTACACCCGAGGCCCGGCCAGGATCAGTCCGTTATTGCAGCCAAAGGTAGAGAGCAAGATTGCGATCGCCATGATGGTGGCGGCCCCCGTTCCGAGCGCTACCTCAATGGCCGCCGTGCCCACCCGATCCTGTGCCGCGTACTGAATGCCCCGCGCCACAACGTCGGCGCCCTGCGGATCGCCGTAGAAGGGCAGAATGTTGAGGTAGGCTACGTTGGCCAGCACGTACAGGGTACACACCAGACCGGTTCCGAGCGCGAGCGCTCGGGGCAGATTCTTCGTCGGCTCCCGCACCTCGGCCGCCGCAAAGGTGACGTTGTTCCAGGCGTCGGCAGAGAAGAGCGACCCAACCATCGCGGCGCCAATTACCGGAAACACCACCAGCCCCCAACTCCCGGTACCCCAGAAGCTGGAAAAATTGGCTGCCGCCACGTCGGGCTGGCGGAAGAGGGTAAGGCCCAGCAGCACGAGGACCGCCAGTGCACCGATTTTGGCAACGCTGAAGACCGTCTGCACGGCGGCACCCAGCTTCACCCCGCGAATGTTCAGCAGCGTCAGCACCACGATGAGCAGGATCGCGACGATGCGCTGATAGGACAGACCCAGTTCCACCGGTGTCGCCGTACCCGGCAGGTGGAGTTTCCCCAGCGAGAGAAACACATCAGGGGTGACGCCGGGCAAGAGCACGCTGAGGAACTTGCCGAACGCCACCGCCACCGCCGCAATGGTCCCGGTCTGAATCACGGTGAACAGGGTCCATCCGTAGAGAAACCCGGCCGCAGGCGAGAGGCCTTCCCGGAGAAACACATACTGTCCGCCAGCCCGCGGCATCATGGCCGCCAGTTCCGCATAAGCCAGGGCGCCGGTCACGGTCATGGCGCCGGTGATGACCCAAACCAGGAGCAGCGCGCCCGGCCCCCATTGGGAGACCTGCCGGCTGATGTCCGCCGAGACGATGAAGATGCCCGATCCAATCATCGAGCCGACCACGAGCGAGATGGCGGCGAGCGGGCCGATGCCCCGGATGAACTCCGAGGGCGCGGAGGTTTGAGGAGGAGGCGCCTTCGCCGGTGCAGCCATGGGTTTCGTGGGGTTAGGGCTGGCTCAGGGGACGTTCCCTGCGTCGGGCCGGGTCACGTCGGTCCGGGCGGGAGCCTCGGGTTCTACTCTATTCTCGGCGGCCTTCACCGCTTCCTCGACCACCGCTTGCCCCGCCGCTGCGAGTCCCTTCATCACTTTGGCGGCGCTGTCCATCAAGCTCATCGTGCCGGTGATCGCCTGAACCGGGAGCTTGCCGGCCCGCATCGTGTTTTCCACCGTTGCAGTGATCTTGGACAGGATGCCGTCGGGCTCCGATCGTGCAGCGTACTTGCTGCCGATGAATTCGGCGTAGTCGAGTACCTGGTAGGCCTTCTCATCGTCCAGGGACTCCAGGAGCTTGGTGATTCGCTGGCGCAGGAGATCGTTCATGAGAGTCGCGGGTCAGGAGTCAGGAAATAGTGTCTAAATCTAGTCGCCAGACCGCAGACGCCAGTCCACTGCATGCAAACACTGACGACTGCGGACGGGGACTGACAACTATTCACCAACCCGCCCCACATACTCCACCACCGGGGTGGTCAGATACTTGGTCCGCGCTGCCTTGACGATCACTCGCAGGGTGAGCTCCTGCAGCGCCGGTAACGTACGGAACTCGCCTGCCTGACCGGGAGTCACGGTTACATACACGAACCCCGGCTCCGGCAGGGGGCCTCGGGTGAGCAGGTAGCTTTGTCCCTTGCTCATCTCGGTCCGGAGCTCGTCGGCGGTCTGCACCGAAATGAGCTGCAGCCGCCATTCCACCGTCTTTCCGAGATACCGGGCGGGATCTGACCGGACATCGGCTGCCGTGA
>DATFQK010000153.1:0-3364 GCA_035264345.1 Gemmatimonadales bacterium
TCGGGCGACGTCTTCTCCTGGTTCATGAAACGCATGGGTCTGGGCTATCCCGATGCGGTGCGGGAGGCGGCTAGACGGGTGGGCGTAAACATTCCGGACCGGCCTGACCGGGCCGGGCCCGATCCGCACGAGGGGTTGTACACCGCCGTGGCGGCGGCGCAGGACTGGTTCGCTCGCCAGCTGCTGGAGCTACCGGAGGCCAGAATCGCCCGGGAGTACCTGCAGCGCCGCGACGTGCCTCTGGACACGGCCGCCCTGTTGGGGCTGGGATTCGCGCCCCAGGGGAAGGCGTTCCTCGAGGCGATGCACAAACTGGGGATCGACCACGCTGTCCTGCTTGAAGCGGGTCTTGCGGCGAAGCGGGACGATGGTCAGGTGAGCGCCCGGTTTCGCGGCCGCCTGATCTTTCCCATTCATGATCTCCGGGGGCGGGTGGTCGGGTTCGGTGGACGGCTACTCACGGAGGGTGAGCCGAAGTACCTCAACTCACCGGAGACCCCGATCTTTCACAAGGGAAAGCAGCTGTACAATCTGCACCAGGCCAAGGGGCCGATCCGAAAAGAAGAGTCGGCAATCCTGGTGGAAGGGTACTTCGATGTGCTGCGGCTGATGCTGGCCGGTGTCGAACACGTGGTGGCGCCGCTGGGCACCGCGCTCACGGCAGACCAGGCGGCCTTGCTCAAGCGCTACGCTTCGAGCGCTACCCTCCTGTACGACAGCGATCAGGCCGGACTCAAGGCAAGCTTCCGTGCAGGGGACGAGCTGCTGCGGCATCAAGTGCGAGTCCGGGTAGCCACGCTTCCCCCGAATGAAGATCCCGACACGCTGGTCAAGTCCGGAGGTGTGGACGCGCTGGAGCAGGTCCTGCGGGACGCGGTCGACGTGTTCGAGCGCAAGATCCAGATCATGGAGCGCAAGGGCTACTTCGATGGATTCGAGCATCTGCGCGACGCGGTCGATCGCCTGCTCCCAACCATTCGCGCGGCGGCAGACCCCATCACTCGAGAGCTGTATCTTTCATTGGCATCGGAGCGAACCAAGATCAGCAAGGACGTGCTCGAGCGCGAGCTGGCCAGCGGAGCTGCAAGTGGGCGGACGCCCGGGCCGTCCCAGGCCCCACCAGGCGCTGCGCCGCTGCGGCGCCAGATCCGCAGCAACCCCGAGAGCAAGCTCATTGCCGCATTGCTCGCGGGGTCGAACTGGATCGAGCAGGCGCGGGCTGAGATTGCACCAGGGCTGTTCACCTCGCCCCGGCTGCGCGAGATCTACGACGCTCTGATTCATGACGAGAGTGCTGCAGAGCAGCTGCCGTCCGGACTCTCGGAGGGTGCTGCGTCGCTCTGGTCCCGGCTCAAGGAAGCGGCCCAAAACCTCAGTCCTCAGGAGGCGGAGAAAATCTATGACAGCGCCGCCCAAATTCTGCGGGCGCGGGCCCGCTACCGGGAGCTGGACGCCCTGAGCGACCCGGGCGAGAAGCGACGGCAACGTGCGGCCCTGAGAGCGGAATTTCCGGCTGCCGATGCCTGGTACGACTACCAGAAAGCTGCCCAGAGGGAGCTGCGGCGGGCACGAGGCCCTCGAGGAGCATGATGCGTCCCGATCTGGTCAAGCTGCTCGACCTCCAAGCCAAGGACGCGTTGCTCAGTGATGCCGAGCAACGACTCACCGCGCTGGACCGCAATGCGGCGGCCCTCGATCAGGCACTCCAGCGTGCCCGGGAGAGCCTCGAGGCGGCGAAACAGGCCCTGGCAGAAGGGCGGCGCCGCCGCGACGAGATGGAAGCAAAGATCGAGAGCTATCGCCTGCTGCAGGACCGGCGCAAGCAGCGGCTGGACCAGGTCAAGACCACCAAGGAGGCCTCAGCCGTGATGGCGGAGCTTGAGCTGGCCCGCTCCGTGATGGCCAAGGAGGAAAGCGACTGGGTTCGGACCGCCGACGGCGTGGTGCAGCTGGAGATCAGGGTTCAGGCCGAGGAATCCAATCTGAAGACGATCGAATCGTCTCAGGCCGAAGAGCGTGCCTTGCTGGGCCAGCGGAGGGCGGCCCTCGAGTTAGAACGGGCGGCGGCTCTGCGCGACCGGGAGTCGAGTGCTGCCACCATCGACCGGGCGCTCCGCACCCGCTACGACCGCCTCCGCCGGAGCCGGTCTACCGACGTGGTGGTACCGCTGGTGGGTGGCGCGTGCGGGGGATGCCATACCGCAGTGCCGCTGAATCGGCGAAGCCAGATCAAGGCCGGTACGGTCATAGACGGGTGTGAAGCCTGCGGCGCAATCCTGTACCCATCTGAGTCGAGCGGATCAGCGTGACTGCTCCCGAAACTGATACACTCCCCCGGGTGAGTGTCTTTCCTCCACCCGTGCTGCGCTGGCGAGTCGTGCCTCGGCCCGATCCAGCTCAGGTCCAGGCGCTCGCCACCGCGCTCAATCTTCCCGCGGCCCTCGCCGGGCTGCTGGTCCAGCGTGGCTACGACACTGAGGACGCGGCTCGTCGCTTTCTGCGGCCCAGCCTGACTGAGCTCTCGGACCCGTGGCGGCTCGCGGGCATGGCGGAAGCAGTGGAAGCCATCGTCTCCACTATCAAGTCGGGCGGCCGCATCCTGGTGCATGGCGATTACGACGTCGATGGCCAGTGCGCCTCGACGCTGCTCACCCGCGCCTTGCGTGTCGCCGGAGCCGATGTGCTCCCATTCTTGCCCCACCGCCTTCGCGACGGCTACGACTTCGGGCCCGCCGGCCTCGAGGCTGCCCGGGCTGCCGGGGCGTCTCTGGTGATCACCTGCGACTGCGGTATAACCGCCTACGACACGGTGCTTGCCGCACGCTCAGCCGGCATCGACGTGGTGGTTACCGATCACCACTTGCCGGGCGAACAGCTGCCGCCGGCGCTCTCGGTCATCGATCCGCAACGGGAAGATGACACCTCCGGCGCCAATCACCTCTGCGGCACCGGCATCGCTTTCAAGCTGGTGCAGGCACTCGTGCCCGCCCTCGGATTGCCGGCCAACCTGCCGTTTCACCTGCTCGACCTGGTCGCCCTGGCCACCGTGGCCGACGTAGTTCCGCTCCAGGGCGAAAATCGCACCCTGGTCAAGCACGGCCTCAAAGTACTGCACGACAGCCGATGGGCCGGCATCCGGGCCCTGCTCGACGCTACGGGTCTCAGCGGCAAAGAGATAAAAGCCTACCATCTGGGCTTCATTCTGGGTCCCCGGCTGAACGCGGCCGGCCGGGTGGGTGATGCCACCGACGGGCTCAAGCTCCTCCTCTGTGACGATCCGACCGAAGCGGCGGCCCTGGCGCACAAGCTCGAGATGCTGAACACGGAGCGGCAGGCGCTGGATCAACGCATTCTGGACGAGGCC
>DATFQK010000154.1:0-4439 GCA_035264345.1 Gemmatimonadales bacterium
GAGCGCCTGGCTCTTGCGGTGGAGGAACACGATCGGGACGCCAGAGTGGAGGGGCTTCTGGTCAAGTACCTGCACTTCTACGGAGATCTGGATACCATCGCGCTCAACCGACGGTGGTACCGGCGAGAGGTCCGAGCGGTACGGCTCGACCCCGCCCTGGACATTCGGCCTTATCAGGGAGCACAGGGTTTTCGGGTGGGTCCCGGTCATCGAAAGATCCGGGCCCGCCTTACCGATGCAGAGATGTTCCACTACGGCTGGGCTCGACCAGCCCAGGCGCTCAGATCGAAGCGGGAGGCCAGCCAGGTCCTCTACCCCTGGTCCAAGGATCGGGAGGCCGGACGGCCATTGTTGCCCTGGTTTCCCGGACTCCGATCGTTTCGCGGGACCCACCCTGCAGTGGCGCGGCCCTGGGTGGATGCCCGGCGCCACGATCCCGAGCGCCGGGTCGAGCCGCCCCACTTCCGGGCCGAACATCTGCGTTTCTATGCGTCAGACGCGATCGAGCGTCTGACCGGCGCGCGGATTTTCGAGTTCCGCAATTACAAGCTGGTGTGACCGTGGGAACTTCTTCTGCCGCTGCGGCCACCGAGACCGAGCGACTTCCGGTCTACGCCTGTCATAAGACCCACGATCGCGCGGAGAAAATCTTTGCCGCCTGGCCCCGAACCGGCCGGGTGTTGGATATGGCGGCGGGTAGCGGCGCATTTGCTCGGCGGATTCGGGAGCTCGGGTTTAGCGTGGAGGCCTGTGATCTCTTTCCCGAGCAGTTCCGGGTGCCGGAGATCCCGGTCAAATTCGCCGATCTCTCGGAACGGCTTCCCTACGATGACGGCAGCTTCGACGTACTGTCATGCTTGGAGGGCATCGAGCACCTGGAAGATCAGTTCGCCTTTATCCGCGAGTGCTGGCGGGTGCTCCGGCCCGGAGGCCGCTTCCTCCTTTCTACCCCCAATATCCTCGGTCTGGCCTCCCGGTGGCGGTACTTCTGGACCGGATTTTTCCCGCTTGCAACCAAGCCGATGAACGAGCACCGGAAGGCCCCGATTCACGATCATATTCATCTCATCACCTATTACGAGCTGCGCTACATCCTCCGCACCACCGGGTTCACCGTGGTTCAAGTCACCACCGACCGCATTCGCAAGTACGGTCTGCTGCATGGGTGGGTCGTCCCCTTGGTCCGTGCTGCCACCCGTCAGGCCCTCAGCCGGGAGTCCGATCCGCTCCAGGTGCAGTCGAATGCGGACATTGCTGCGCACATGCTCTCACCCGATCTGCTCTTCGGACGCACGCTGATGGTGGTGGCTCAAAGGCCGGTTTGAGGCATGGGCCAGTCTGCGGTCCCGGTGACGGTGATCATTCCGACGCTCAATGAAGCAGAGCAAATCGCGGAGTGCATCGGGACCGCGGCGTGGGCGGACGAGATCATCGTGGCCGATGCCGGCTCGACCGATGCTACTGTTTCTATAGCAGAGAGAGCGGGTGCCGTCGTCCTGGTACAACGGGGTCCGACCATTGCCGCCCAGCGGAACGCCGCTATCTCCCGCTCGAGAAACAACTGGATATTGGCTGTCGATGCCGACGAGCGAATCACCCCGGAGCTGCGGGAGGAGATCCCCCGGGTAATCGGGACCCCGTCTCATGCGGCTTACCGGATCCGGCGCCGCAATTTTTATCTGGGGAAAGAGGTTACCCGGGGCCATTGGGGGAAGGACTGGGTGGTCCGGCTCTTTACCCGCGATCGGCGTTACATCGAACAGCGAGTCCACGAGCGGCTCGAGTCCGTGCCGGAAACCGGCAATCTGACGGCATGCCTGGACCACATTCCCTATCGAGATCTCTCGCATCAGCTGGAAAAGATGAACCGGTACGCCCGCTGGGGGGCCGAAGATCTCTACTACTCCGGCCGCCGGGCTGGAGTTTGGGACCTGACCGGCCGGCCGCTAGGGCGTTTTCTTCGATCGTACTTCCTGCAGGGGAGCTGCTGGGATGGATTGCCGGGAGTGGTCGCCTCCTCGCTGGGAGCGTATACCGCGTTCCTCAAATACGCTCACCTCTGGGCTCTGGATCGATCAAGGATGAATGGCCCCTCCTCGCCTTAGCGTGGCGTTTCTGACCTCCGCGCGAGCCTGGCGCGGCTCCGGGGTAAGTCTCTGTCATATAGCCCAGGGCTTGATCGGCCGAGGACATCGAGTTCACATGCTCGCCGGGGAGTTACCCGTTCTGCAGGAATTTGAGCGCCGCGGGCTACCAACCAGCCGGGTCCCAACCAAAAGCACTGGGCTTCAGGCCGCTCGAAAATTGGCCCGGGCTCTCCGCGCCCTTGAAGCCAACTGCCTGGTAGTGGACCGACCCAGGGACTTGCGGCTGGGTGCGCTGGCAAGGCTGGCGCATCCACTGGTCCTGATCAATCGATATAATCTGAGTCGCGAGAGCCCGCCGAGAGATTTACTCAGCCGCCTGGCCTACTACGCCGTTCGGCTGACCATCTTCCTCAGTGAGAGCAACGCGCAGCAGGCGCTCAGCCGGGCAGCTTACCTGCGGAGCCGACCATATCGGATCATCCCGAACGGGGTGGATCCCGCGTTTCAACCGGACTCCGTCAAGGCCGGCGAGTTTTGCGCGCGCTATGATCTGGCGTTCGACGATTTCGTGCTTGCGGTTGGTTCTCTCACGGCAGACAAGCGCTACGAGTTTCTCTTCGAGGTCATGCGTGGCCTCGGGTCTGACGCTCCCACGCTAGTCATCTGTGGCCGAGGCCCTCTGGAGGACCGGCTGCGGGCGCAGGCCGCCTCCCTCCAGGTCAGAGTGAGATTCCTGGGACTGGTGGAAACTGATCTGTTACCGGGGGCCTATACCGCCGCCGCGATCTTCGTTCACGCCTGTGAGATCGAAACCTTCGGCTTGAGCGTGCTGGAAGCGATGGCATGTGGGTGCCCGGTAATTGCCAGCGGCGGAGGTGCAGTGCCCGAGGTACTGGGTGATGCGGGGGTTCTGATTCGGACGAACGATCCCGACGATTACGCGGCCGCGCTCCGGAATCTCATGGTAAATCGTTCTCTGCGACGGACCCTCGGCCAGGCCGCTCAGGAGCGAGCCCGGAGATTCTCGCTGCGCCAGATGCAGCAATCGTATGCCGACGCGATCGAGCAGGCCTCAGGCCATGTCCGGGCAGCTCCTTCTCGTTCATGACTTCCCTCCAATGGGAGGGGGCATCGCTCGCTGGATGGGCGAGCTGGCCCGGCGCAGTACGCCCGGCTCGTTGGTCGTCTCGACCGGCCAGTATCCCGGCAGCGAGGAGGCCGACCGGCTGCTGCGGAGCCCGATCGACCGACTGCCCGTTCCCGCGACTCGCCTGCGGACGCTGCAGGGAACCTGGCGCTGGTCCCGCAGAGTCGAGACTCTCGCTCGTCGATTGTCGCCGGACTTCATCTGGTGCGGCAATCTCAAGCCGGCGGCCTATCCCGCCCGCTGGACCAGGATGCGCACCGGAATTCCCTACGGAATCTTTCTCCACGGCGGCGATCTGCTCATCCTGCGCCGGCAGACGGAGCGCTCGATGGTCAAGCGCCGGACGGCGCGTAGCCTGCTTCAATCGGCTTCGGTTCTCGTGGCGAATAGCTCATGGACCGCAGCGCTGTGTCGGGCTGTGCTGGAGCAACTCGGGATTCCCGGAAAAGATCGGGTTCGTACCGTCCCCCTGGGTGCGGACCCCGGGGTTTTTCGTCCCGGCATCGATTCCTCCGAGGTCCGCCGGCGCTACGGGCTGGAGCATCGCCGCTGGCTGCTCTCGGTGGCGCGCCTCACCAGGCATAAGGGGATCGATACCGCGCTACAAGTTCTGGCGCAGCTCGCCCCCGAATACCCGGACCTCGGCTATGCAGTAATCGGTTCGGGAGACTATCTGGCGAATCTGCAGAGGCTCAGTCGGTCACTGGGAGTCGCCGATCGGACCCGCTTTCTCACCCGAGTGCCCGATGCCGACCTGCCCGCGCTGTACAATTGCGCCGAGGTGTATGTCGGCCTGTCCCGTCTGCTGGACGAGAGGGTCGAAGGATTCGGCATCTCACTGGTTGAGGCCTCTGCCTCAGGCATCCCGGTAATTGCCGGGAACAGCGGCGGCATTTCCGATGCCGTTCGCCATGGAGAGACCGGCCTTCTGGTCGATCCCGAACAGCCGGCGGAAGTCACCACAGCCGTGCGGCAGCTTCTGGAGAATCCGGAGACGGCGTCGGCTTTGGGGGCCGCCGGACGGAGGGCGGTGGAGTCCTACTACAATTGGGATCGGGTGGCTAACGATGTGGCCGCTATCGGGCGGGAGTGCGGCCGGTCAGGCCGCTGAGTCTTCCGGACGCACGCTGATGGCGTAAGTAGGACAGTTCAGCACGTAGGCACCATCGATGGGAGACCAGGTCTGTACCGGAGTAAGCACCTCG
>DATFQK010000155.1:0-2295 GCA_035264345.1 Gemmatimonadales bacterium
GATCATCGTGTCTCCGCTGATCTCCCTGATGAAGGATCAGGTCGACAAGCTTCAGCAGCGCGGGCTGGAGGCTCTGCAGGTGAACAGCACCCTGACCGCCGAGGGAGAGGAAACCGCCCTGGAGCAGATCGAGCAGGAGGCGAGCGATTTCATCTTTACCACGCCGGAACGGCTGACCAGTCCGGAATTTCTTCAGATGCTGCGCGGCACCACGATCGATTTCGTGGTCCTCGATGAGGCGCATTGCATTTCTCAATGGGGCCACGATTTCCGGCCGTCCTACCTGGCATTGCGGCGCGCATTGGCTGAGTTGGGCGATCCCCCGATCCTGGCGCTGACCGCAACCGCCACGCCCGAGGTGATCGACGACATCAGGCAGCAGCTCGGACGCCCCCGAATGCTGGTGTTTGATACCGGGATCTACCGGTCCAATCTGGAGCTGCAGGTCGAGCACGTCAGCGGGGATGCCGAGAAGCAGGCAGAGCTGCTGAGGCTGCTGGAGAACACGGAAGAAAGCGGGATCATTTACACCGCAACCGTCAAACACGTCGAGGATGTTACCCGGTTCCTGCAGGGCGAAGGCTTCGAGGTCCTGAGTTACCATGGCCGGCTGGCTGCGAAGCGGAGGAAGGAATCGCAGGACCGGTTCATGGCCGGGGAGCTCAAGGCCATGGTCGCTACCAATGCATTCGGGATGGGGATCGACAAGGCCGATATCCGCTTTGTCATCCACTACGACATGCCCGGCTCTCTCGAGGCGTACTATCAGGAAGCGGGGCGCGCCGGGCGGGACGGCGAGCGAGCCCAATGCGTTCTACTGTACGACCCTCGGGACCGGCGCACCCAGCTGTTCCTCATGGTCGGCCGTTACCCGTCGGAAAAGGATGTGCAGCGGGTCTACACCGCGCTTACAGAGCTGCAGCGCGACGAGAAGGACATTTCGATGGCCAAGGTGCAGGAGCGAGCCGCGCCAGTCGCCAAGACCAAGACCAGAGTGACCCTCACCCGACTGGCCGAGGGAGGATTCGTTCGGCAACGGCGGCCAGGACAGTACGTGCTAGGGAAGCGGCGGCTCCAGCCCTCCCAGCTGGCTGAGCTGGTGGCGGAATGGCGACGCCGGGACGAGCGCGACCGGGAGAAGCTCGAGCGGATGGAGGCCTATGCCCGAAGCGCGCTGTGCCGCTGGCGGGTGCTGCGGGATTACTTCTCCGAGGATGCTGGCGAGGAGCGCTGTGGCGTGTGCGACAACTGCAGGAAGGGTCTGGCGGAGAGGGCGGAAGGGGTCGAGAGAGTGGAGAAGGTCGAGCGAACTGAGAAGACGGAGAGCACGGAGCGATTCGCCCTCAACGTAGGAGACCGAGTGAGCCTGCCCCGGCACGGGGAAGGAAAGGTGGAGGAAGTTGAGGCTGATTCGGTGGTGGTTCGATTCCCCGACGGGCGATCCCGCAAGTTCAAGAGCGAGTTCGCCCGTCCGGTTCGTCGGTCGGCTCAGAAGATGTAGCGCACACCCGCCTGGAACTGCCGCGGCTCTCCCAGGCCGCTCCTGATGGTTCCGTCGAAGACCAGGAAAGTGCCCGCCGTGGATGGATCCTTGAAGTTGTCGTGGTTCGTGAGGTTGAAGCCCTCGAAGATCAGCTCCAAGGCACGGTCGCGGGCAAAATACAGCGGCTTGGAGATGCGGATGTCCCACGAGAAGTAGGCATTGTCTCGCCGGATCGTATTGCGCTGGAGCACGTGCCCGTCGGGACAGATGCGCTGCGACGGCTGTGAGGCCCGTACCCCGGTGCCCACGTTGGCAGGGCCGCACACCTCGGAGGTTGGCTGGGCCGAGTAGGCGCTCAGACGATTGTTCAGGAAGACATCGCCGGGGAGTACCGCCAGTATCCAGGCATTGAAGCGGTGGCGCTGGTCGCGATCGCTCCAGTTGTATTCCTTCTCCAGTGAGTCGGCCCGGGCATAGCGGAAGGTGAAGGGGTCGCGCTCGTTGTCGTCGTCGGCCTTATCCCAGCTCAGGGTGTAGTTCAGCTGGAACTCGAGCCTGGGGTTCAGGGCGCGCCGGAGCTCGGCGGTAATCCCGTTGAAGCGGGACCGGGCCGTACTCTGGACCACGGTCAGCGATCCCAGCCCGGGCGCGCCCCCCGGCGCAAAGGCGGTAGACCAGGGACCAACGGTGTCATTGCCGAACACCGGATCGTTGGCGTTGAAAAAGCGGGTCAGATTATCGGTCCGTGCATGGGTGTAGCTCAGGCCGGCCGCAATCCCCGCCCCGATCTCCCGCTCGTAACCAACCGTCGC
>DATFQK010000156.1:0-2658 GCA_035264345.1 Gemmatimonadales bacterium
CAACTACGAGGTGATCGGTGCCAACCGCTGGAAGCATGCGGCTTCGATCAAAGCCATGGCGAACGCGACGCTCCGCTTCTATCTGAACAACGAGCGGACCGACTCCACCTATCGTCTTAGGCTTAACCGGCCGGCCCGGGACAGCTCGGTCACGCTCACGGTCGACTTCCGCGACCGATCCGACAGCGCGCTGATCGTGCCCGGCGGCGGTGTCCAGGATACCGCGATCATTACACTGAACTCTCTGGTGTACGTCAGCGATCCGTTGCCCCAGGCCACCGAGATCAGCGGCCTGTTCAAGGGCCACCTCGAGCTAATCGCCAACAAGCGCGACTTCGACTTCGGGATCTCGCTCTTCGAGCAGAGGCCGGACGGGACCTATCTCCAGCTGCCGCCCTATCAGTCGCGCGCCAGCTACGTGGCGGACGTCAGCCGCCGCCGGCTGCTGACGCCGGGCAGACGCGAGGTGCTCGACTTCCAGAGCATCCGCCTGGCGAGCCATCTCTGCCGGGCCGGCAGCCGCATCGTCGTCGTGCTCGGCATCAACAAGGGCCCGGGCCAGCAGATCAACTATGGAAGTGGCAAGGACGTGAACAACGAGACCATCGCCGATGCGGGCGAGCCGCTCATCATCCGGTGGTCCAATGGGAGTTGGCTCGACCTGCCGGTTTCGAAGCGGTGAGTGATCGGCCAGGGCTCTAGGTCCCAGGCTTAAAGACCATGAGATATAGGATAGCTATCACGAGCAGGCCCGTTCCCGCCCCCAGAACCCGCCCGAGCAAAGAAGTTCTCCGGTAGGAGCTTGACCCCGGCCCACTGGTCTCGAATAGTCGTAACTGCTTAGTGAGTACCCACTGAGAAATCGTTAAGGCTAGGAGGCCAATGCCCCACAGGGCCAGTGCTGCCAGGATCCATGTGGTCTTAAGGGGCCAGGAGAGATGCACCATCCACAAGCCAGTGGCCAGCATGAGTAGGTACCCAGGAATCACAAAAAACGTAACCAGCCGCTTGATGGCGCCGAGGACGTACGCCCCGTGGGTGGGATGATCTCCGTACAACTCGAGCAGGATTCCGAGCCCTGCGCTCGTGCCCAGCGCAAGGATGGCAATGAGAATGTGGAAGAACTTCGTGAAGATGTACTCAGTGGCCATCTCTTTCCCCTCTGTCCTCTCCAAGAGATTCAGCACAAAGCCGACAGGAGGCCTGTTGCCAGCCCCGAGCACGTTGCCTCCCACGGAACCGGCATCCGGTCCTTGCGTATCATGTTCGGTGCCCAGCAGGTCAATCTTACCCGCTTACTCCCTTACCCGCTTACCCGCCTTTCCTTCGCCACCACCACTCCGCGATCCATTGTGCTGGTGGAGTGAGGATCCAGATCAGTCGTGCCAGACAGCCGCCGAAGAATGGGGTCATGAGTCCGCCTCTCTGCTGCATGAAGTGCAGCTGGGCGACACTTTACGCCTGGACCGTCCTCGGCGAGTGCCCCCGGGCGTGACCTGTTCGCGCGCGCAGTCGCCGGAGGCACACGGTGCCGTAGGTCAACAGAATGGATCCAGCCGCGGCGATCACCAGCACCGAGCGCGGCGGCTGGAACTGTTGCCCTATTGTGGCAAGCAGCCAGAAGCTCGTCGTTCTTCCCAGCAGAAAGGCAGCGAGATACCGGCTGATGGAATAGCGAGCGATTGCTCCGAGAATCCGGGCACTCCAATCCGGCAGCGGTGTCGCGGCGACCAGGAGACAGGTGAGAAAGGGCCAGCGCTGAAAGAGAGAGGTGAGGCGCGCCGATGCGGTGCGGAGACCGCCCAGCCGGTTGCTCCTGAGCACGTACCCATACCCCAGGTAATTCATCGCCTCCATGACGACGCTGATCATCGCAGCACTCAGCGCGACCAGCAGGGGCGCGTGAGTCTGTCCATAGGCCATGACCACCGGCTCGAACGTAGCCGGCAGGAAGGGGGAGGCCGGCCCATGACACCACACCGCCGCGATGAACAGCGGGAACAACTCCTGCCATCGGGCCAGGTCACCCACGGCGTACCCCCTCGGCTAGCATCAACAGCACGGCCACCCAGATCCCGAGATAGACCGGTACGACCCGGTTGCGTTTCCGCAGGATCTCCGGAAACCGGACCGGCTTCCCCGCAAACTTCCCCCGGGGCCGGCTGGGAAAGAGGAAGGTCTTGTAGCTCTCGGTGGTGGCGATGGTGTAGCCGATGGCGGCCAGCGCCACCACGACCATATCAGTGCTGAGCTGCGCCAGGAGCAGTGCCCACCCCGCAGCGAGCAGTGGACTGCGGAGGAACTTGAGCGGCTGGAATCCTTCGAACGGAGCATCCTTCCAGGCGCCACCGAACGCGGAGACCCAGCCTCCGATCGACCCGACCAGCGCCACCATGACCGGTGACACCGGTCCCGCCTGTTTCAGATAGCGGTGGACCAGAATCATCAGGCCCAGCAGCGCAACGGAATACGCGGCGCCCAGCAGCACCCGGAGGGCCCGGCTCTCGATGGGTCTGCCCAGGACCGCGAGCTGCATGGGAATGGCGTACTTGGACTGGTCCGACTGTCGCAGGAAGGTCTTGTAGACCTCCGCGATCAAACGCTCGACTACGTAGGCCACACCAAAGAGCAGAACGGTCCCGGATGGGGTGGTAGGGT
>DATFQK010000157.1:0-2863 GCA_035264345.1 Gemmatimonadales bacterium
GATCAGCAACAGCAGGATAAACGGTACCGCGGCCAGCAGCGCATCGAAGGTCAGGGCACTGGCCAGAAACGGAACATTGTCTTCATCGGCGGCTTGGAGGGTCCGGCGCAGGAAGCCGACGGGCGAACGATGCCACCCGCCGGACCTGGACCGATTCAGGCGAGCGGCTCCTCGAGATCGGCCGGGGAGCGGCGCCGCGCCCGGGCGTCAGCCAAGCGGCGTTCCAGCTCCTCCCGGGGCGACGGCCTGGCGCTCCGCCCGAACCGCTCCGCGCTGTCCTCGTCCTCGAGCTCGTCCTCCTCATCCTCGAGCATGCCCTGAAAGGACTCTTTGGCGCCGCCGAACTGCTGGGTGATCTCGTCCAGTTTCTCCTCGGTCATCGCGCGGAACTTCCAGAGCTTGCGTTGCAGATTCCGGCGGGTTTCCTCGCCGCTGCTGGGAGCGTATAGCAGCGCCACTCCCGCACCCAACAGCGCACCCCAGAACAGCCACTTGGCGGAGGAGTCGCCTCCCCGCTCGACGTACACCACCTCGCGGTGCTGCTTGCGACGCATTCGAGCCTCCTATTCCCCGGCGTCGGGGTCGTCGGCCGCCGCAACCAGCACCGGCTTGAGCGCGGCGTGATGCTGGATGGGAGCCTGGATGAACCGGTTGACCTGATCCTCTGTACCGTTCACGTTGAGCTGCTCAAACAGAAATGCGAACGTTTTCTCCAGGTCGCCGGCAATTGCGCCACGGATGTCCTCGGGCAAAGACCAGAGGTCCTGCTTGAACGGGCCGATCGCTTTCTTCCGTGCCTTATAATAGAACTGCTCGTTGGTGTCACCGCTCTTGCGTTCACCGGCCGCATTCTCGTCCACCCAGCTGCGCAGCCGTTGCCGCAGCTCAGCCGGGAGCCGGGGATGATCGAAGATGATGTTCTGAAAGTTGGTCGCGAGATGAATTTCAGCCGTCTCAATCCGGGGGAAGTTGCCGAAGGCATTGGCCGGGAGCGTGCTGGCCCCGTGCTGGACCGCACCGGCAAGGCCGTACTGCTCACGGGCCACCTCGGAGAGTGCCGCGAGCGCCTGCAGGTCCAGCTTGACGTCGGCGATCGACCCATCGGCGAGGACCACGCCACCATGCGAGGTGCCCGTTTGTACCGAGATCTTGCTGATGCCCACCGACCCGCTCAGAGCTGCCAGCGCCTGGTTGTAGCCCTGCATGAAGGCGTGGAGCTCCTCCACAGTGCTGTTCTTCATGCCGACTTCGCCGATCTCGGCTCCCACCGAGACAGTGATCCCCTGCGGCTCCTGTCGCCGGATGAAGCCGGTGATCTCGGCGGCGCGCTCGTAGTTGAGCCGCTGCTGTTGGCTGAGCGATGACCTGGAGAGATCCACCAGGGTGGATGTATCCACGTCGATGTTGTAGAACCCGGCACCCACCTCTTCCGCAATCAGCTTCTTAACCTCTCCGATTTCACCTTCCGGATCGGCCTGGTATTTCTTCTGGTTGACCTGACAGTGATCGCCCTGAATGAAGAGCGGCAGGGCATAGCCCTCGCGCAGGGCGGCGGCAATCATGACGGAGACATACTCGGCGGGACGCTGCTCGGTGTAGGCAATCTCGGAGCGAGCAATCTCCAGAATGATGGCACCCGCTTTGCCCGAACGCGCCGCACGAAAGATGGCTCGGGCGGTGTCATAGGCCATCATGCGCACGTTCATGGCAGGGACGGTGAAGCCACCGCATTCACCCCGGCCCCGAGCCAAATAGAGATCGTTGATCGACGCCGGACGGGACCCCGTTACCTGGCCCAACTCCCAGATCAGCCAACGGGCCGCTTCACGGTCCTCTCCGGATCCAAACACCGCCTGCCAGGCCAGGCGGTCGGTTGCTGCTGAGCGTAGCTTGGCCTGGTCGCGGATCTTCACCCCTCCGGGAACCAGGATCACCCCGCCTTGATACAGATCTACCGCCCGCTGTGTTGCCTCAGCCATGCAGGTCTATCCCCTTGTAAGCCGTATCCATGCAGTCTGGGCAAAGGTAGGACGGGAATGGAAGACCCGCAACGCGGGCCGAAAAGACCGCACCTTCCTCAAGCCTCGTCGGCAGTGGACAGGGCTTTCTGCGCCGCCGGCTCATAGCCCGGACGCCCCATGGCCGCATAGGTCAGCCGCTTCCCCAGCTCGACGCCGGGCTGATCAAAGGGATCGACACCGTACCATACTCCCGCGTATCCGGTAGCGAGCTGAAAGAACATGATCGTCTCGCCCAGGGTGGCTGCGCTCAGGTCGGGAAGCTGGAGAGTGCAGTTCATTCGCCCCATCTGCGCCAGCGCGGCTGAGGTGGCCTCGTATTCAGCCCGCAGCAGCTCTCCCAGTGTGTGTCCCGGCAAGTAGGCCAGGTCGGCCGGCAGAGCGGGCGCATTGTCGGCTGCGGCGCCGCCGGGAATTTTCACGTCGACCCCGAAGTTCTCCACCGTCACGAAAGTGATCGCCTTGTCATAGGGACCTTCCATGAACAGTTGGACCTGACTGTGCTGATCGGTGGCACCAACGGCGCCCACCGGGGTGGGGCCGGCGTGCACCGTCTTTCCCTGCCGATCAGCTCGTTTTCCCAGGCTCTCGGCCCAGAGCTGCCGGTACCACTCCGCCAACTCGCGCAAACGGTCGGTATAGGGCATGAGCACATGGATACGAGCTCCATGACTCACGTCGGCCTCATGATGGAGAGCGGCATAGAGCGCAGCCGGATTCCGGAAGAGGTCGTCCTCCTCAGCCCGCTTCAGGATCAGCCGAGCGCCCTCGAGCAAACCTTCGATATCGATACCTACCAGAGCGGCCGGAAGCAGCCCCACGGGCGAGAGGACGCTGAACCGTCC
>DATFQK010000158.1:0-5170 GCA_035264345.1 Gemmatimonadales bacterium
AGAACCTGGCGAGGTTCGAGTCGGTGCAGCTGTTTCTGGAGCGGGCCCGGTGCCACCGTCCCGCCTTGGCACTGAGCCCGCGAAACCTCGGGACGGTGGCTGACATTTGCCGGCAACTGGAGGGCCTCCCGCTGGCCATAGAGCTTGCGGCGGCCTGGGTAGGGGTGCTCTCCGTGGAGCAGATTGCCGCGCGGATTAACGATCCCCTCAAGTTACTCACCATGGGCGACCGTACGGCGCCGCCGAGACAGCAAACGCTGCGTGAAGCGCTGGGCTGGAGCTACAATCTGCTCAACGAGGCGGAGGCGAAGCTGTTCAATCGGCTCTCGGTGTGCGTGGGCGGCTGGACGCTAGAGGCGGCGGAGGTGGTGGGTACAGGCGATGGCATCGATGAAGATGATGTTCTGGACCTGCTCTCCGCGTTGGTGAATAAGTCACTGGTGGTGGCCGAGGCAAACGGGGATGGAGCCGTGCGGTTTAGGATGCTGAATCTCGTTCGCCAGTACGGGGGGGAACGCCTCGAGGAAAGCGGAGAGTCCGACACCGTTTGTCAGCGGTACACGGAGTTCTGCCTTGAGTTGGCCGATGCGGACGAGCCAGAGTTTGGGGATGCGGCGGAGCGCTGGCAAGAAACTATTCGCGCCCAAACCGATGAAGCAGCTTGGGAGGTGGCATGGGCGGAGCAGCAGGCGGTTACGCTCGAGGGAGCGGCCGAGAACGCGCCGTCAGAAGAGCTGCTGACTCCGATGCCGGAGGATCCACCTGACAGACGACTAACCCTGCTCACCCGGCGCGAGCAGGAAGTCGCGGCCCTCGTCGGGCGAGGTCTGACGAATCGCCAGATCTCCGCCCAGTTGGTACTCTCCGAGCATACAGTCGCCAAGCACGTTCGCAAGATCCTCAAAAAGCTGGGGCTTCATTCCCGGGCCCAGATCGCCGCCTGGGTAGCGAAACAATCACTACTTCTGTAGATCGCGGACTGAAAGCTCCCCTTCCCCAGGCGTCCGCGAGCTGGTTTTGCCTGGATCCAGATCGAAAATACCCAATTCTGACCATGCCTGAAGGTCACCTGGCTAACGGCTGGCTAATGCGTCCCATCTATGATGGTTGTGACGCGCCCCTCTATGGTTGTGCATCGGACACCGCAGGCCGGGGTTTCCCGGGAAAGGGATAGCAACAAACCGGGGAAGGCTAGCGAGGAGGAAGATCGAGTGCCACCGCAAGACGACCCAACCCAAGGCTCCGTCCAGACGTATGCGGAACAGTGGACGGCTGAGACACCGTTCCTCCAGACCTTGACCGCCGCCCCGGAGGAGATCGAAGCCGCCGAAGAGCGAAGACCGCCGCAGTGGTACGAAGCCCCCTTCAGAGACGAGGGAGGAACGGTGGAGGGGTACGGGCCGGAGGCCGAGGAATTCGCTCAATTCCTAGCCGAGTTGCGCGACGAGGAGTTCGACGAGGCGGTCAAAGGGTTGGTGAACGAAGCCTCCAAGTTGTACCAGGAGCAATTCATGGGAGAGTCTGGCGATTTGGGTCCGCCTCCAGCGGAGGCCGAACGCCTGTTGGAGGCGCACTTCGAGCCCCTTGCCAGGGAAGCGGAAATGCTTCTGGACAGAATGGCGGAGGATGCGGGGCGCCACGATCTCACCGCTATGAGCGAGGCGGAGGTCGACACTTTCCTCAACCGATACGAAGTTCCTGCAGATCAGCTCTCTCCCAATTCCGAGTACTTCCTGGAAGGCTTTCTGGGTAAGTTGAAGAGCGCTTTCAAAGGTGCTGTCAATCTGGCAAAGAAAGGCATCAGGGTCGCTACCACGCTGGGGCTTGGCCCCATTCTCGAGAAGTTGAAGCGGCTCATCCGTCCCCTGTTGAATAGGGTCCTGAAGTTCGCCCTGAACAAGCTGCCTCCCACGCTTCGTCCGGCCGCCCAGCAACTGGCCAAACGTTTCCTCGGGACGGCCCCGGACGAGCAACCGCCCGCACAAGGTGCGAAAGAGCCCGCGGCCCCCGATCAAGGTACGAAAGAGCCCGCGGCTCCCGACCCCGCCCAGGTTCAAGTCGAACTCGATGCGGAGATTGCCAATCTGCTGTTCGCCAGCGAGGAGATGGAGCAGGAGCTTGCGATTGCAGAGTACGCCGCCGAGACCGAGCAACAGGCGACCGACTCGATAGGAGAGTTGGATCGTGCGCGCGCCGAGTTCATCAGCGAGATCAGCCAGCTAGAGGACGGCAAAGATCCCACGCCTCTCCTGGAGAACTTCATCCCGCTTGCCATCCGGCCGCTCGCGAAAACGGCCATCAACGTGATCGGCCGTCCCAGGGTCGTGCGCTTCCTGGCCCGATTCTTGGCCAAACTCATCGGCCAGTTTGTGGGCAAAGAGCAGGCCATGCCCCTGTCTCAGGCCGTCGTCGAAGCCGGCCTTCCGCTTGTGGGTCTCGAAGCCGCGCCTGAGGCGAGAGATAACCTCGCAGGTAGTGCCCTTGCGGCCACCGTTGAAGAGACGGCGCGTCGGGTCGCCGCGCTGCCGGAGGATGTCCTTGAGAATGAGGCCCTGTTGGAAGGCGCCATCCAGGAAGCGTTCGAGAGCGCTGCCGCCGCCACCTTGCCGGCCGCGCTGCTCAAGCCGAGGCTGCGCGAGACGACGGGCCTTAACGGAGCCTGGATGTTTTGGCCCGCGACCGCTAGGAGGTACCGCTACAGAAAATACACCCTGACCCCCCGAGTGCGCATCACCCCGCAGATCGCTCGCGTGGTCAGAACGTTCGGCGGCATCCCCCTGGCTCGCGTCTTTCGGGACCGGTACGGGCTGCCTCCGTATCGGAGCATCAACGCGCGCCTCCATCTATACGAGGCGATCCCCGGAACCGACACTGCCCAGATCGCAAAATCGGAGAGAGACGTCCCGGGGTTGGGCACCTCCGCACAGCCCGCCCGGTCACAGTTCCATCCGCTAACCCCGGAGGCGGCCACGGCTTTGCTCCAGGAGCCGGAGCTAGGCCGTGAAATGCCCTCGGAATACCTTGCCAGCCCGGATCAACTCGCCGTCGGCGAGCGTCTCTATTACATGGAGATCGACGGGGCAAGCCCGCAAGTGACGCCGCCCGAACCCGGACGGCCGCCCGCCGTGAGGCGTGCCAGCGAAGTCAACCTGACGCTGGACTTCCCGCGCAACGAGGTCCGGGTCTGCATCTTCTTGAGCGAGGCCGCTTCCCAGGAGATCGCAGCGATGCTGCGCCAGAGGGCGCCCGTCGGAGCCGTGCAGAGCAGGTTGAAAGCCGAGTACGGGCGCGACCTGAACGCCACGCTGTCAGGCAAAATCAACCGCCACGTCATAATGGTCCACGAAGCCGTGCCGCCTGACCAGTTTTTCGGGCTCGGTCGGGCCATCAACCGAGTCCATCCGATGTTGCTGCAGAGGCTGCGGAGGAGACTGCAATGGTGGCTGCGGCAACGCCTGGCCGATTTTCTCCAGCAGCAGGCGCAGAAGTTCATAGCCGCCACCGAAGTTACGGCTGATGGCGTAACCCTGGTAGCGAAGTTCACCGGCCAGACCGGGCTATCGTTCCTTCGCAGGGCTGTGGGAGGCGGGGCGATAAGTCCGACCGGCGACGGATTACCAAACGGGATGCCGGAGACCAGCATCGAGGTCGTAGCGGGGTTCCAAAAGTGACCGACCACGTCGCGGCCCTGAGGATGCAGGTAGCTCGTCAGGTTGCGCACTGGACGATGGCGGTATCCCGCATGGAAAACTTAGAGACTCTTGCGTCTCCTGGCGCCTGGGCCGGGCTCGAGCGTTACCTTGGGGTGGCCCTGCGTCAAAATCTAGCGGAGGCAGTGAACCGCCTTCAAAAAGAGGCGGCCGTGCTGCGAGCACAGTTCAACGCAGCCCAAACGGCTGATGACCTGGAGCGTGTCCGCGCGCTCGTGGTCGCCTTCCGCGGGCGTTACACGCGAACCGAGACCCTGGTTGACTTCTACGGCGACGCTGTCAACGCCCGGACTAATCCGGACATAGCCGCACTTCTCAGAGCATGCGACGAGATGGCCGTCCGCAGCATGGCGCAGGTGCTCGATCCGCTGGGAAAGACAATCCCGCCCGTGCTGACGTACGTGGACAAGGGACTGGGCGCCTCGATTCTGAAAGCTGGCCTCCGGTTGTGGGACGGCGGAACGTTGAGCGCGGTTGCGGCCGTCAAGATTACGTTTCACAACCTGTTTCGTCCCACCGCCCTTATCCACGAAACGGGCCACCAGGCGGCTCACATCACCGGCTGGAACGAGGAACTGGCGGAAGCCCTGGAGAGGAGTCTCCCCGGAGCACCGAGGGACGTGGCAGAGGTGTGGGGTAGCTGGGCATCGGAGATCGCGGCAGACACTTTCGCGTTCGCCCACACCGGCTACGCCGCCGTCGTCAGCCTTTGCGACGTCCTCTCTGGAGACGAGGCTACCGTCTTCCAGCTCCGACCGGGTGATCCCCACCCGATCCCTTATATCCGCGTGTTGCTCGGCACCGAGATGTGTACGCGCTTCTTCGGTGCCGGTCCGTGGGACGACCTGGCTAGCACCTGGACCCGGAGCTATCCACTGGAGAACGCCGCCGGACATGGCACGGAGGCCCTACTGCGCCGCTCGCTTCCGTTGCTCCCCAGGGTCGTCGAGCTGTGTCTGCGCACCCCGATGCGGGCCTTCGGTGGCAGACCGCTGATCTCGCTGCTGGATCCCGGACGCGTTAAGCCCGAGGCCCTGGCGCAGCTCGAGCTTCGGGCTGGTGGGGGCCTCCATACCTCGCAACACTGGATCTGGAGCGAGTGCCTGCGCCTGCTGGCCCTCTCGGGGTTGCGGGCCGCCACTATGCCCGAGCGTGCCCCGGAGATTCTGAAACGACAGGAAGACTGGATGATGCGGCTGGGGATGGCCGCGAAGGTAGCCTGACTTTAAAGGAGGCAAGAAGATGAGCGATCCCAACGAGCAATCCGACGCGACACAGCAGGAATCCGACTCCGCTCGAGACGACACCGAGGGCAGAGCAGAGGCCACTGAAGCCGCCGAGCGCAAGGCTCAGGAACTGGGCGTTGACCTTGCCAGCGTGGAAGGCACGGGTTCCGGCGGGCGCGTCACGGCCAGAGACGTAGAGAACGCCCAACGGCACACCGGTTCAACTGCAAGGTC
>DATFQK010000159.1:0-6689 GCA_035264345.1 Gemmatimonadales bacterium
ACCGCAGACGTGAAGGAAACCTGGCGGGTCTGGCTTGGCTTCGGCACCGGCGTCCGCCGGAGCATGCGGGGGCTGGACCCGGAGCCCCAGGCCGAATCCTAGATCACACCTCCCCGGCGAAGCTTGCCGATCTGGTCGAACCGCTCCTCGTACACCGCCAGCACCTCTTCCGGCGACACCGTAGCCACACCCCGTTTTCCTACCTCCACCCCGGCGGCGTAGTTGGCCAGCTGAGCCGCCTCCCTCACCGTGGCACCTGCCGCCAAGGCAGTTCCGAGCCACGCGGTGACCGTGTCACCGGCGCCTGACACATCGAAGATCTGCCGGGCTATGCTCGGGATCTGAGTCAGACTTCCGTCCTTAGTGACCAGCAGCATACCCTCGGCTCCCAGCGTGACCAGCAGGTTGTCCACCTTGAGCCGGGTAAGGATTTCGGGCAGTACGTTGCCATTCTTCAGATCCGCCGCCGCGCCCAGAGCGGATTCCAGTTCCCGGCGGTTGGGCTTGAATACGGTCGCGCCGGCATACTCGAAGAACTGGCGATACTTCGGGTCCACCACGATGGGGATGCCGCGCCTCCGGGCAACCTCCATGATCGCCAGAATCAGCGCCGGCGAGAGCGCGCCCTTGTTGTAGTCCTCCAGGAGCAGCGCGTCGGCATCGGCCAACGCCTCGCGTGCCGCGGCTGTGAGCCGGGCCAGGTCCTGTCCCTCGAGCAGAGAGTCCACCTCGTCGTCGATTCGGACGATCTGCTGGCCGCGGGCAACGATCCGGGTCTTGGAGGTGGTGGGCCGCCCGGCAATGGTCAGCACGAAGCGATCCTCCAGCCGCGCCACAGCCAGCTCCTGCCGGATTGTGGCGCCGTCACCGTCATCGCCCACGGTGCCCACCAGAAAACACCGAGCGCCCATGGCGGCCACGTTGGCTGCGACATTGGCCGCCCCGCCCAGCGCGGCATGCCGCTCGGCCACCGTTACGACCGGCACGGGGGCCTCGGGTGAGAGCCGCTCGGTGTCCCCAATGAGGTAGCGGTCGAGCATGATGTCGCCCACCACAACCACCCGGCTGCTCCGCATCCGCTGAATCAGCTGGAGCACCCGCTCCCGCGCGAGTGGCTGGGATGGCTTCACCGGAGTACTCCCGTCCGGCTGATTCCCAGCGTGGCCTGGATCCGCCCCTCGAACCGATCCACGCTGTGTCCCTCCTCGTGCTCGCTGTTCACGACGTGATGAAAGCCGGCGGTGGCCGAAAGATCGAGCGGGCCGGTGCGCCCAGCCAGTCCCAGTGCCGCGCGATAGGTTCGCTCCACCACGCCGATAAAGAGCGCTGGAGTCGACCGCACGCCGTTGGCATCGGGGACCGGATACGGATCGTTGATCTGTCCCTCTCCCTGCCGGAGCACGGTGAGCTCGGGCGCCAACAGCCATGTCCCTCTCACCGGGAGGCTGACCCGCAGCGTGAGCTGGTCCTGGTCGCTGAAGTTTCGCCCAATCCCTATGCCGGCATCGGTGAAATTATCCCCAGGATTGAATGCCCGGAGCGCCAGGCTGGAAACCTGGGTGTACAGGGCCTGCCAGCCCAGGTTCCTGCCCAGCGGCCCCTGAGCGCCCACGGTGAGCGCCCAGCGGTCGCGGTTCTGCTCCCGGTCGTCGTACCAGAAGTCATCCAGTGCCAACTGAGCCAGCAGGGTGGTGTGCCGGAACGGTCGCCACTGCACGTCCAGCCCCAGCATCACGTTACTTCGGTCGCCGAAGCCAATGGTGTTTGCCAGATAACCGAGGGAAAGCGGATTGCGGTAGCGGGTCTCGAAGTTCCGATCCACGCCCGCCACGATGATTCCTTCCCAGGGTGCGAGGATCAACCGGCGCGACGGGCGGAGGTGGAGCCGGTGCACGAAGTAGTACCGATGCACCGTCTGACCCAGGCTGTCGGTCTGATCCTGCAGATCGGTGGCGAGGGAAGAGAGTCGAATGGTGGGGGTACCGATGTCGACGGTGAGTCCCTGCCGCTCGTAGCCGTAGTTGCTGAGCGGGATGCCCGGCAGTCCCACCGGGCCCCAGTTCCGGTCCAGCTGGCCGTAGGATAGATCGGCGTACTTGAACTGCAGACCGATGTACGCATCGGCCATGCGGCCGGACACCTTGAGCTCCCGCCGGCCGATCCAGTCCTGGTCGTGCGTCAGTCTGGGCTCCACGGTGGGCCGAGTCACCAGAACCAGATTTCCCAGGGTGAGCTCGCCCAGGATTTCCGCGTACGGACTGATACCGCTGGCGCCGCTTGGGTGGAGCAGCTCGCGGCGAGCGTGGGTGTAGCCCTGGAGCCCGCCTCGCCCGGCCAGGCTCCACACATTTCCGACCGAGTCGCCGAACTCGCGGCGGAGCCGCTGAATCAGGGACAGACTGGAGGCGCCGGCGCTGTCGGCCGCGGCGAGAACCCGCACGGCATCGCGCCGACGGAACGGTCGCAACATGGGCGAGGGATCTTCCACCTCACCCCGCGCGATCAGGTATTCCAGCAGTGGCAGCCGGGGGTCGTCCAACCGAATGTAGGGAGATGCCTGTGCGCCGAGTCGCTGGGGGAGCGCCACGCCGGCCAAAGCCGTCGCCAGGAGGACAACGCGGATTGGTGACGGCATCGCGGCGAAACCTAAGGCGGGGCGAGCAATTCTGCTATCTTCTTGGCATTGAAGCCGATGGGAGTGGAAATGGCAGGCTCCGCGGCGATTCGATCCGCTGTTCGTCTTCTACTGAGCTATGATGATGGCGAAACAGGACAATCTCGATCTCCAGACGCGAGACCTGGTGCGGTTCGCTGCCGCGGTGGCCCAGGGCTACGAACCGGAGCTCCGGGAGCGGGTCACCCAGCTCCGGTCATCGCAAGTGCCGGCGGTATGGGTCGAGGAGCTGCTGCTCCAGAGCGTGCTGATGGTGGGGTACCCGCGCGCGCTCATCGCCTTCACGGTCTGGCGCAAGTCGAGTGGCCTCGAGGCACCAGATTCAGATCCAGATCAGGACTACTCGCGCGCACCCGACTGGGCTCGGCGAGGTGAGGAGCTGTGCGCTGTGGTTTACGGAGAGAACTACCGAAAGCTGCGGGACAGCGTCCACGCGCTGCATCCGGCGGTGGACAGCTGGATGGTCACCGAGGGTTACGGCCGCACGCTGGCGCGACCCGGTCTGGACCTCAGGCGGCGTGAGCTCTGCACCCTGGCCCAGACAGCGGTGCTGGAGGCTCCACGCCAGCTCCACTCGCATCTTCGCGGGGCGCTGAACGCCGGCGCCACCTTCGGCCAGATCGAGGGAGCGCTTTCCATCGTGAACCCGCTGCTCTCGTTCGACCAGTGGAAAAAGGTCAAGGAGCTCTGGAAAACGGTGCGTAACGGCTGGGCTCCCGCCGACTGATGCTTATCGATCGCGCAGTGGTAAGAGTGGTGGGTGGCACCGGAGGGTCGGGTGCCAGCTCCTTCGCACGGTTCAAGTACAAGCCGAAGGGCGGCCCCGATGGCGGCGACGGCGGCCACGGCGGCATCGTCTACGTCAAGGGCGATCCCAACCTCGCCACCCTGCTCGATTACCGGTACCGAACCACCTGGCAAGCAGACCGGGGAGAACACGGGAAAGGGAAAACCCAGACCGGCGCCTCAGCGGCAGACATCTATCTCCCGGTCCCGCCCGGCACGGTTGTTCGCGATGCGGACAGCGGGCAGCTCCTGGGCGAAGTGCTTCAGGCTGGAGACACGCTTCGGGTGGCGCGAGGCGGCCGGGGTGGGCGCGGCAATGCCCGATTCGCCACCTCCACGCATCAGGCTCCGCGTGAGTGGGAGCCCGGAGAAGAGGGTGAAGACCGGCAAATCGAGCTGGTGCTGAAGCTCATTGCCGACGTGGGATTGGTGGGCGAGCCCAATGCCGGCAAGAGCACGCTGTTGTCGGTGGTATCGGCCGCGCGGCCCAAGATCGCAGACTATCCGTTCACCACGCTCGAGCCTAACCTCGGCGTGGTCGCACTTTCGGGCCATCGCACGTTCGTTATGGCCGACATCCCCGGCATCATCGAAGGAGCTCACCAGGGCAAGGGACTGGGCTTCCGCTTCCTGCAGCACGTGGAGCGAACCCGGGTGCTCGCCTTCCTGGTCCCGCTCCATAGCGAAGATCCCCAGGCAACCTATCAGAGGCTCCGCCAGGAAATCGAAGCCTACAGCCCGGAGCTGGCTCAGAAGAATCATGTCGTTCTGCTCACCAAGGCGGATCTCCTTCATCCCGGCGATGCCTTGCCGGTAGTGAGCGCTCCTCAGGCCGCCGGCGTCGTTCCCGTCTCGAGCGCCAGTGGGCACGGCATCGAGCGCCTGAAGGAGTATCTCTGGAGACTGGTGGAGCAGGCAAAAACCAGCGAAGCGGACACCGCGGAGACAGAGATCTCCTGGTCCGAGGAAGACGGATGATGCTCGACGAGCGAGTCGCCTACCTGGCGCTCACCCAGGTGCCGGGCATGGGACCAGCCCGCCTTGCAGCGCTCCTCACCGCCTACCCCTCACCACTCGGCGCCCATTCGGCGCCGTTCGAGCTTTTATGCACCGTGCCCGGGTTTTCTCGCGCCATGGCAACCGCGCTCAAGGAAACGCCCCTGGACACGGGGCAAAAGACACTCGAGGCCGCCGAGAAGCTGGGTGTAACGGTCCTGCTGCCGGACGACCAGGAGTATCCGACCCTTCTCCGTCACATTCCCGATCCTCCCCCGGTCCTGTTTGCTCTGGGAAATCTCTCCCTACTCTCCCGTCCAGCGGCCGCAGTAGTAGGGAGCCGCGACCATTCGAGCTATGGAGCCTCGGTGTGCCGTCACGTTGCGGGAGAGGCGGCCCGGGCTGGAGTGGTCATCGTGAGCGGCATGGCCCGGGGGCTCGACGCGGTGGCGCATGCCGCCGCGCTTTATGCTGGGGGCACCACCATCGGAGTGCTGGGCAACGGCCATGGGGTGGTCTATCCCGCGGCCAACAGCAAACTCTACCAACAGGTGGCAGCCGAAGGACTCCTGCTCAGCGAGTTTCCCCCGGGCGAGCGGCCCCACGCCGGGAGCTTCCCCCGAAGAAACCGGCTGATCAGCGGGTTATCGCGGGTTACCGTTGTGGTGGAGGCGGCAGTCGGCTCGGGCGCGCTCATCACTGCGGGAACTGCGCTGGATCAGGGCAGGGAAGTGATGGCGGTCCCGGGTAACATCACCAGCCCCATCTCGGAGGGCGCCAACCGGTTGATCCGCGACGGTGCAACGCCGCTCCTCGAGCCCAGCGACCTGCTGCAGCACTTCCCCGAGTTCGGAGCCGCATCGGCCGGAGGAAGGGCGGCTCCTCCAGCTCAGCCGGCCTTGCCGGACTCCCTGTCCGCTTCGGAGCGAGAATTGGCGGAGCTCATCGGCGGACAGCCACTGCACCCAGATGAGCTGGCAACCCGATGTGGCCGGCCGATTGGCGATGTGCTGGGGATTCTGTGCGGGCTAGAGATCGCTGGGGTCGTTGAGCAAGGACCAGGACGGGTCTTTAGGAGAGTGGGAAGTCCCAGGCGTTAGGGCCGGCGATGGACTTACTCATCTTCGGAATCCGTCTGCTCTGGAGGTAGTGGAATGGGAGTGGGCCCTCCGGCAGTGTCCGCGACAACCACTCAGCCCTTCCCCTGGGACACTGCCATCGGACCCACTCCCATTTCACTGCGTCACTGAGATCCAGGCGGTAGCATGCACCAGCGGGAGCCGGGTTGGTACGAGCAGCAGGCTCCCAGGGGGGTGGAGTAGCAGTTGTCGCGGAGCCTGCGCGAGTGCCCACCCGGCTCCCGCTACCCACGACCATTTCAGATAAGGTCTCTCTGCCCTGCACGGGCTTGTGGGGCCTACATTCAGGCATGCACGTGTACGTCCACGTCCCCTTTTGCGCCCGGCGCTGCAGCTACTGCGACTTTGCCATCGCGGTCAGGCGGGAGATCCCCTCCGCTGCCTACACCCGCGCGGTCCTCAGGGAATGGACCCTCTGGTTGGAGGATCCAGTCTGGGATGAATCGCCCGTCATCGAGACCATCTACTTCGGCGGAGGCACGCCGTCCCAGATCTCGCCCGAGGCTATCGCCGAACTGCTCGACCGTCTCACCCGCGACCGGCCATTGGCAGCCGACGCCGAGATCACGCTCGAGGCCAACCCCGATGACGTGACTCTTCCGGCATCCGCCTCATGGCGAGCCGCAGGGGTGAACCGGATATCCTTGGGAGTTCAATCATTTGATCCCGCAGTGCTCCAGTGGATGCATCGGGTCCACACGGCCGAGCAGGTGCCCGCCGCAGTGGAGGCGCTTCGCTGCGCCGGATTTCAGGACCTCTCTCTGGATCTGATTTTCGGCCTGCCGGCCGACCTGGCCAGGGACTGGGAAACCGATCTGAACCGGGCGTTCGGCCTGGCACCGGAGCATCTCTCGTTCTACGGCCTCACGGTCGAGCCCCACACCGTACTTGGTCACAGGGCCGGCCGGGGTGAGCTGACCCCGGTGGACGAGGAGCGCTACGCCGCGGAGTTTCTGGCCGCCCATCAGGCGCTCTCCGGGCGAGGGTACGATCACTATGAAGTCTCCAACGCTGGACTACCCGGCCGCCGCGCCCGCCACAACTCGGCCTATTGGAAACGAGCCCCGTTCATTGGGCTGGGACCCTCGGCCCAT
>DATFQK010000160.1:0-2592 GCA_035264345.1 Gemmatimonadales bacterium
CGTCCGCTCTCACGCCGACCTTCCCAGGAGCTTCCGCATGTTGTCCCGGTACCCGCGGGTGGAGGTAAGCCGCGTACCATCGGTCAGGATCAACACGTAGTCGCCCTGGAACCACGGCTGGATCTCCTGGATCCGATCGACATTGACGATGGCGGATCGGCTGATTCGCAGGAAGCGGACGGCATCCAGCTCCTGCTCCAGCTCCGCCATGCTCTCTCGGAGCGCGTGAACCGTGCGGCCGATGTGCAAGTGGACGAATTTTCCCGCGGCTTCGACCCAGTCCACCGTGTCGGTTCGAAGGAAGAACGCGCGCTCGGGCGTGCGCACCACCAGCCGCTCGCGGCCGCGTCTCCGTTCCCTGGCGTTCAGCTCCTCCAACAGCGTGAGAATCCGCCGGGTGGTGCTGACCTGGGGCACCCGGTTTCCCGGCGACATGGCCCGGGCCAACGCGTCACGGAGCCGCTCCTGATCCACCGGCTTCAGCAGGTAATCGAAGGCGTGGATCTGGAAGGCTCGGAGCGCGTACTGATCGTGGGCAGTGACGAAGATGACCGCCGGCTGTTGGGCCTCTCCCAAGGCCGCCACGACCTCGAAGCCATCAAGATTGGGCATCTGGATGTCGAGCAGGACCACGTCCGGCGCTTGCTCCCGGATGGCTTCCACCGCCTCCTCACCATCCGCGCAGGCCGCCAGAATCTCCGTCTCCGGCTCGGCCTGCAGCAACCGGACCAGGCGCTGCCGACCGATCGGTTCGTCGTCGGCTACCACCACTCGGAGCGTCATTGTACCAGTTCCTCCAGGATGCTGCGGCTGAGCGGCACCGGGGTATGCGGCACGTCGCAGTGAATGAACGGCAGCCGCAGCCGGGCTATGGTTCCACCTCCCAGCGCCGGTGCCAGGCTGAACTGAGCCCGCCGTCCGTACAGCTGGGCCACCCGCTCCCGCACGTTTCGCAGTCCCACGCCTTCGCGGGGCGCTCCGCCGGGCGGAAGGCCCTGTCCATTGTCGCCTATCTCCAACACCACATCTTCACCCTCACATCGCGACGCGATCACGATGCGCCCGCGCCCCGCCATCGGCGTCACCCCGTGCCGAATGGCGTTCTCGAGAACGGGCTGCAATAGCAGCGTGGGGATTGCTCCGTCGAGGGTGTCCGGCGCCAGGTCCCATACCACCTGAAGCCGATCCTGAAACCGCACCTGCTCGATCTCGGCGTACACCCGGAGAAAGTCCACCTCCTGGCGTAGTGGCACCACCTGATGGCTCGCATGGTCCAGCGAGAGCCGCAGCAGCCGTCCCAGGCGGGTGATCATCTGGTCTGCCGCCTCCGGATCGGTGTGCACCAGCTCGGCGATGGTGTTCAGGGTGTTGAAAAGGAAATGCGGTTGCAGCTGCATCTTCAGCACCTGCAGATGAGTTCGCACCAGCCGCGCCTCCAGTTCCGATGCATCGAGATGACGAGTACGGTAGAGCGCGAAGTATTGCGCGGCCCAGCCGAGACTGACGATCGAGAGAAAGGCGAGCAGGCGAGTTTCCACACATTCCGTAAAGAGGGTAGTCCAGAACTGGCCCGGCACGATCATCCCGGTGGACCGGCCCAGCGCCCACTCGAGCGTGCCGGAGATCAGAAAAAATCCGGCTGCGGCGAGCCCGTAGACGCCACTGCTCCAGGCGGCACGGCCCGCGCTGAAACCGGCATTGCCGGTTACCTGCAGTACAGCCGGAGTCAAAGCGGCCCAGATCCAGGATGTGCCGACCGCGTACACGAGGAGCTGGATCTCCGTCCCCGTCTGTGCCGGAGCCATGCCGTATCTGAGCGATGCGAAATATCCCAGGCCCACCAGAGTCCACCCGGCCAGCACCAGGGTCCACGCCAGCCGTTGGCGACCGGGGATCAGCGGAATCGCCATAGGACCTACCTTAAACGACGGCACGGATTCCACGAACGTTTCGGGCATGAACGACATATCCCGCGGTGTGAGATCCCGCTGGCGGGGAACGAACGACTTCGGGAGGGATCGAGGAGGGACCGCGCCAGTCAGGATCTCACGAGGGAGACGCCGGAACAGCGAGAGGGTCACACAGGAGGAAACGTGGGGAACCGAGCCGAAGGCGAGGTTGGCTGAGCCACCCGAGCCGCAGGCGCGGTTGGGGCAGCCAACGTGAGGAACGTGAGGAATGACGGAACGTAGGAACGTGGGAACGACGGAATCTCCCCGCTTACCGTCTTACCGTCTTCCCCCCTTACTCCCCGCCGGCCAGGTCCTCGAGACCGCGAGAGCCAGCTGGTTGGCTTCCTTGGGTTCCAGGGGAACTCCGATGTCGCTCGAGGTCTGCGTGCCGGGGTTGATGGGCTCTCGAATGATGGGGATTGCCACGACGACTGAATTGATCAGAACGGCGAGACTGTCGCCGATATGCTGCCTGGTTAGCTCCGCGATCTTCCGGGCTCCGGACTTGGTATACCATACCTGCAGGATCAGCCCCTTTCCGATCCTGGTCTTCACCGCCTCGGCGCGGGCGATGTCCGCGTTGGAGATCTGAGCTTGAGGGCTGAGATACACGGTCCGACTCTGACCATACACCTCTCGG
>DATFQK010000161.1:0-6129 GCA_035264345.1 Gemmatimonadales bacterium
GGAGCCGCCCCGCCTTCTCGACGACATCAAGTTTCTCACTGACGACCGGCTCCAGGGCCGGGCCACCGGCTCCCCTGGGGCCGACTCCGCCGCCACTTACCTCGCCCGCCGGTTTTCCGAGGTGGGGCTTCAGCCCGCCGCCGGAGGCTGGTTTCAGTCGTTCAACATAGGCCGGCATGCTCCCTCGGCGCGGGGCAGGCAGGTGTTAGTGGGGAAGAATGTGATCGGCATTCTGCCGGGCAGAGATCCCGTCCTGAGGAACCAGACCGTCATTCTTGGTGCTCACTACGATCATCTGGGGCTGGGTGGGTTCGGCAGCCTGGATCCGGACAGCACCGGCCGGGTTCACAATGGCGCAGACGATAACGCCTCGGGCATTGCCGCGCTCATCCAGGTAGCAGCACGGCTGGCCGCATCTCCGCCGGCCCGGACCGTGGTGTTCATCGCCTTCAGCGGCGAAGAGCTGGGGCTGCTGGGCTCGGCCTATTACGTGAAGGAGCCGATCTATCCTCTCGCCGGCACCCTCGCCATGATCAATCTCGACATGGTGGGGCGGCTCCGCGCCGGGCGGCTCATCGTGTATGGCGCCAAGACCGCGAAGGAATTTCCCCCACTGCTCGACTCGCTCAACTGGTATGCGGGATTGGACCTCAAGGCCCAGGGCGACGGCTATGGGCCGAGCGACCAGTCCTCGTTCTACGCCGCCAAGCGGCCGGTGCTTCATCTGTTCACCGATCTGCATGAGGACTACCACCGCACTACCGATGACTGGGACAAAATCAACGTCGACGGGCTGAAGCGCGTCGCCGACTTTGCCCTCGGACTGGTCACCGCACTGGCAAATCGTCGAGCTCCCCTAGCTTATATGGACGTGCCGGCGTCGCTCCCGGCCCAGACCTCCACCACAGCCGCAACTTCGCCGGGCTACGGAGCCTACCTCGGTACCGTGCCTGACATGACGGGAGCGCCCGGAGGGGTTCGGCTGGTGGGAGTTCGAGCGGGTAGTCCGGCCGAGAAGGCCGGGCTCCGCGGCGATGACATTATCACGAAAATTGGCGCGACCGAAACGCCCGATCTGCAGGCCATGACCGAAGCGCTTCGGAGCCATCGGCCGGGAGAGACGGTGGACATCGTGGTCCGCCGCGGCTCCGCGGTGACAACCCTCCGTGCCACTCTGGGAACCCGGGGGGGCTGACGTGGCGGTGCTCGATAGCGAACGAATCATCGCCGCTCTCAGAGGGGCATTCGCCAGGGAGGAAGGCAGAGAGGCACTGCTTCGCTTGACGGCGGAAAAGATCCGGGCGGCCGGCCCGCCGTACACTTCCGTCTATCTCTACATGCTCCATGATAAAGAGCTGGTGCTGGAGGCCTACTCCGGCCGGGCAACGGACCACACCCGAATTCCGGTGGGAGTCGGCGTGTGTGGCACCGCCGTGGCCAGCAAGCAGGATCAGAATGTTCCGGATGTCCGTGCGGTGGAGAATTACCTGGCCTGCAATGCGTGGACCCGATCCGAGCTGGTGGTGCTTATCCGGCGCGGGAATCTCATCCTGGGGCAAATCGACGTCGACAGCGACATGCCGAACCCGTTTACTCCCGACGAGGAAGCGGCGGTGAGGCGGGTGGCTGACGCGCTGGCCATCCTGCTGTAAGCCGGTCCACATGCCCATCGCCGAGGCACAGTCCGGAACTCGACAGGTCCGTGGCGTCAGCATTTTCGAGCGTCGCATTGGACAGGGGCCACCCGTCGTAGTCCTCCACGGTGGCCCCGGCGCTCATCACGACTACCTCCTCCCCGGATTCGACGACCTCGCCAATGGTCGCGAGCTCATCTACTACGACCAGCGGGGCGGCGGCCGGTCTCCCGTCACTCGGGAGACTCCGGTCGGCTGGCGCGAGCACGTGGCCGATCTGGAAGAGCTCCGAAAGCAATGGGCACTGGAGCAGCTGACATTGGTTGGCTACTCCTGGGGTGGCCTGTTGGCGCTTCTCTACTCCACCGAGTACCCGAGTCGAGTCAGCCGGCTGGCGCTGGTCTCGCCGGCTCCCGCCTGGCGTGAAGCCCGGCAGGGGTTCGAGCGACGCTTTCAGGAGCGGAACCTGGACCCGGCTCTGCAGCGGCAGCGAGCCGATCTGAGAGCCAGTGACCTCCGTGAGCGTGACCCGGCTGCTTATGCCCAGCGGGCATTCGAGCTTTCCGTGGCCGCTTATTTCTTCGATCCTGCCCGGGCTCGTGACCTCACGCCCTTCCGGGTAACCGGCCGGACCCAGCAGGAGGTCTGGTCCAGTCTGAGTGACTACGATCTTCGGCCGCGGCTCTCGGGTGTCCGGGTCCCAGCTATTCTGCTTCAGGGCGAAGCCGACGTCATTCCCCTGGATGCCTCCCGCACCGTCGCCCAGCTGCTTCAGGCGGATTTCGCGGCACTGCCCCGCTGCGGCCATGTGCCCTACGTTGAAGCCCATCAAGAATTTGTGCGACTGCTCCACGGGTTCCTGCCGCGCGCCGAGCTGGGGACGATCCGCTAGATTTCATTCATGCAGCGCTTTCGTCCCACCCCGTTCGACCTGGTGTTCGAGACTGTAGCCCAGACCACCTTTCCGGCCATTCGAACAGCGCTTGACCAGTCTGGCCTCGATCCCCGCAATCGAGACGGGTTCCTCATGCTGCGGGAGGTGGTGTCACTGCTGCGAGAGCTCCGGCCGGAAAGCGGCTTGGGCGAAGGCATCGATCAACTGGCTGCGCTGGTGCATCACGGGTACCTCTTCTGGGCTGGGGGTGGTCTCACCGTGAGACTGAGCTCGGATGAGCTTCCGGATTTCCTTGGCCAGGTGTCATCACGGCCCGCCCCACAACCCGACAGGCCGGCGCTCTACATCCAGCTACCCGAGCGGCGGGTCTGGGCTCAGGTCATTCCCGGAGATCCCCCCGAGCCATTGGACGGTTGGTTCCAACACTTTGCGCCGGACCCCGGGCTGCTGCGGGTTCTGGGCATCTTCGGAATTCATCCCGATCGTCCGGGCTTCAGCGTGGTCGAAGTGAGCGGTCAGCAGCCGGTCGGGTTGACCAGGCCTGATGGCACGCCGGTGTTCAGCTCCACCCTTTCCGGCGGCGCGGCGGCGGGACTGTTCTCCGTTGCCGGGGAAGAAGAGCTGCTCGAGCTCGGCTGGCGAGTTACTGAGCTGGGAGTCGGGAGCTTGGAGTCAGGAGCAAACCTCTCCGAGCATCAAGCTCCCAGCTCCAAGCTCCCAGCTCCCAGCTAGCTATGGAGAGCGTCAAGGATTACATGGACAAGAAGGCGGTGGCTCAGGTGCTGGAGCAGATCGCCGCCTTCCTGGAGCTGAAGAGCGAGAACCCGTTTCGAATCAGGGCATTCAGGACGGCGGCCCGAGCCATCACCGGCTTCCCCGGAGACCTGCGGCAATCTCTGGAGGATGGATCGCTCGCATCTGCCAAGGGCATCGGGCCGGCAACACTCAACATCGTATCCGAGCTGGTGAACACCGGGCGGGCCAGCATGCTGGAGGAGCTTCGCGAGCAGATTCCGTCCGGATTGGTCGAGATGCTCGAGATTGCCGGCCTGGGGGTCGCCAAGATCCGCCAGATCCACGAGGTGCTGGGGATCGATTCGCTTCCCGAGCTGGAGGCGGCCGCCCATGACGGGCGGCTGGCCAAGCTGCCTCGATTCGGGCAGCGCACGTCGGAGAACATCCTCAAGGGTATTTCCTTCCTACGGCACACCAGCGCGTATCGGCTGTCTCATCACGCGGCCGACGAAGCCGAGGGTCTCCGCGCTGCGCTGGAGCGGCTCCCGGGCGTGACCAGCGCGATCACCGCGGGTGATGTGCGCCGCCGGTCTGAGATCGTCCGCGACCTCGTCTTCGTGCTGGTGGCCGAGTCCTCGCCCGCCGACCTGTTTCGGCGTCTGAGTCAGCTGCCTGGGGTCCATGAGTTTGCGGGACAGGATGAGCGGCGGCTGACCCTCCGGTTTCCCGGCGGTGCCAGCGCCCAGATCGTGGCGACCACTCCAGTAAACGCCGGAACCGTGCTGGTTCAGGCGACCGGCAGCGACGCTCACCTGGCTGAGCTCGGCGCCCGCGCGCGCGAGAAGGGTTACACCCTGGCCGGCGCGGCCCTGTGGCGGGGAAGTCAATTTGTGGCTACACCGGACGAGCAGACCTTCTATCGGGCGCTCGGTCTGGATTTCATACCTCCCGAGCTGAGGGAAGGCGCCGGTGAGGTGGAGGCCGCGGAAAACAGCGCCATACCCGCGCTGGTGAGTCAGCAAGATCTCAAAGGCTTTCTCCACTGCCACACGAGCTACTCGGACGGCTCGAACACCGTCGAGGAGCTGGCTATCGCTTGCAAGAATGCCGGCTACCAATACCTCGGAGTCACCGACCACAGCCAGGCGGCCGCCTATGCCGGCGGACTGCGGCCGGAGGACCTCACTCGGCAGGCCGAGGAGATCGATGAGGTGAACAGCCGGCTCAACGACTTCCGGGTGCTGAAAGGCATCGAGGCCGACATCCTGCAGGACGGGCGGGTGGATTACGACGAACGGATCCTCGAGCGACTCGACTTCGTCATCGCCTCGGTGCACAGCCGGTTCAACATGGGCGAAAGAGACATGACCGCGCGCATGCTGGCGGCAATGGACAACCCCTATCTGACCATCATCGGCCATCCCACCGGCCGGCTGCTGCTCTCCCGGGATCCCTACCCGATCGATCTGGACGCGGTTATCGGCAAAGCCGCCGAAACCGGCGTAGCGCTGGAGATCAACGGGGATCCCCATCGGCTGGATCTCGACTGGCGGGTGGTTCGGCAGGCGCGAGAAAAAGGAGTGGTCATTTCCATCGGCGCCGACGCGCACAGTGTCTCCGGCTTGAGCTACGTGGAGTTCGGAATGAACATGGCCCGGAAGGGCTGGTTGGGCCCCGGCAACATCCTGAACACTCGTTCAGTGGGCGGCTTTGTCGCGTATGCCAGGAGGCGGAGGTGATGAAGGCGGGGAAGCGGGGAAGCGGGGAAGCGCGAAAAGTCGTAACCGGACGAGCAAAGGACCCGGCGGTTCGACCTACGCGTGGCGGCCGTGCTCGTTCCAAGCGGATCAAGTCTTCCCCTCATCGCCCCATCCCCGCATCCCCGCCTGCACACGAGATCCTCTCTCGGCTCAAGGAGCTCTACCCCGACGCGAAGTGCGCCCTGGAGCACCAGAATGCCTTCGAGCTACTCTGCGCCACCATTCTCTCGGCTCAGTGTACCGACGCTCGGGTCAACATGGTGACCCCGGTCCTCTTCGCCCGATACCCTACAGCCTTCGAGCTGGCTCAGGCTGACCCAGCCGACGTCGAAGAGATCATCAAGTCCACCGGGTTCTTCCGCAACAAGACCAGGAGTCTCATCGGCATGGCCCAGGCGCTGGTGGCGGACTACGGCGGAGAGGTGCCCAAAACCATGGAGCAGCTGCGGAAGCTGCCGGGTGTCGGTCGGAAGACCGCCAATGTAGTCCTGGGAAACGCATTCAACCTGAATGAAGGGGTCACGGTCGACACCCACGTGGGACGACTGTCCCGACTACTGGGTCTGAGCGGGGAGGAGGATCCGGTGAAGGTAGAGCAGGAGCTGATGCGTCTCTTCCCCCAGGAGGAATGGGCCCTGCTCTCCCATCTTCTCATCTTCCACGGACGCCAGGTGTGCATAGCCCGGCGGCCCAAATGCAGCGATTGCGTGTTATCCCGAGTCTGTCCTTCGTCTCTCGTCTGACCACCTCCAGGATCAAATCCATGCTCCGTCATCTCGTGCTATTGTGTCTGCTCAGTTCCCTGCCCTTGGCGGCCCAGAGTCAGACCTCGAGCACACGCTCGGCCGCCGCGAAAGTTGCCGGTGCAGTGGATCATCGCGTGCTTCGGTCTCATCTCGAGTTCCTGGCGGACGATGCTCTGGAGGGCCGGAGACCGGGAACTCGCGGAGGTGAGCTCGCGGCCAAGTACATCGCGGCCCAGTTCGAGCGCCTGGGCCTCCAGCCCGCCGGTGACAGCGGCACCTATTACCAGCACGTCCCCATCATCACCCTCACGCCGAGCCCCACGGTTCGCATCGCCGCGGCGGCCCCCAGCGATCTGGCG
>DATFQK010000162.1:0-4300 GCA_035264345.1 Gemmatimonadales bacterium
CCAGCCGCTTGGGGGTGACCACCGCCCATTGGGGCAGGGTTGGTCTGAGCCCGGCATCAACCAAGGCCCTGGGCCAGGCTGATGTTGTCGATCAGACGAGTACTGCCGACCCGGGCAGCGAGGGCGGCAATAGTTCTGCCATCCGCGGTTGAAACCGGGCTGAGGCCTTCTGGCTCGACGATGGCAATGTACTCCACGCGCACACTGGGTTCGGCATTGAGCACCCGGCGCATCCCGTGTTCGAGCCTGGCAGCCTGGCGTTCTCCTTCGCAAAAGCTGTGGTGGGCAGCGACCAGCGCCCGGCTGAGGGCCCGGGCCTGCCGGCGTTCGTCTGTATTCAGGTAGGCGTTCCGGCTGCTCAGGGCGAGACCATCGGGTTCGCGCATCGTCGGCACGGCGGCAAGCTCGATAGGCCAGTCGAGATCCCGCACCATTCGCCGGATCAGCGTCAACTGCTGGATGTCTTTTTGCCCGAAGCAAGCCAGGTCCGGTTGGACCAGATGAAACAGCTTGGCCACCACCGTGAGAACACCGGTAAAGTGTCCCGGCCGGGCTGCGCCTTCCCACCGCTCCGCCGTTGCACCCGGGGTCACTCGCACCTCTGAACCGGCCGGATACATCATTTCGATTGATGGCACGAAGAGGGCGTCGACACCGCGACTCTGGGCGAGGCTCCGGTCCCGAGGCAAATCTCTAGGGTAGCGGGCCAGATCTTCCTGGGGACCGAATTGCAGCGGATTCACGAAGATGCTGAGCACAACCGCATCGGTTCGGCGTTTTGCCTCGTCCACCAGCGCGAGATGGCCCTCGTGGAGGTATCCCATCGTGGGCACCAGACCGATGCGGCGCCCCGCACCGCGTTGGGTCTGAGTCCAGGCACGCATCTCGAAGATGGTAGTAAGCTCAGTCAAAGCTGTGCTCTCGCCCCGGATACTTTCCGTCACGCACCTCCGCGGCAAAGGCCCGCACGGACTCCCGTACGGATTGTCCCAGCTTGCCATAATGCTTGAGAAACTTGGGGGCAAACTGCTCATTGAGTCCGAGCATGTCGTGCAGCACCAGAACCTGGCCGTCGCAGTGAGGTCCAGCTCCGATACCAATGGTGGGAATGGTCAGTGACTGGGAGATGCGGCCGGCCACGGCAGCGGGGATCAGCTCGAGAACGACGGCGCATGCACCGGCAGACTGCAGGAGCTTGGCATCTCTGACCAGACGCTCGGCGGCTTCCTCATTTCTTCCCTGCACCCGATAGCCGCCGAGAGCATGCACCGATTGCGGAGTGAGACCGAGATGCCCCATCACCGGAATCCCCCGCTCGACCAGCGCCGCCACGGTATCCACCATGTGGCCTCCGCCTTCGAGCTTCACTCCATGGGCGCCAGTCTCCTGCAGCACTCTTCCTGCATTCCGGATTGCTTCCGGGATCGAGATCTGATAGGTGAGAAATGGCAGGTCCACGAAGACCAGCGCTCGGCGAGATCCCCGGCGGACGGCGCCGGCATGATAGATCATCTGATCGAGAGTGGCGCTCAGGGTGGTCTCGTGACCGGCGATCACCTGGTTCAGCGAGTCGCCCACCAGGAGAACATCCACGCCTGCGTCTTCCAGCAGGCGGGCAAAGATGGCGTCGTAGCAGGTGAGCATGACGACGGGTTTGCCTGCTGCTTTCATCGTCAGCAGGTCGGTGACCGTGAGCGGCCGCGGGTCAGCGTTCATCGGTCTTCAACTCCGCCAGCTCTCGGCGCCAAAAGTCGCGGTTGGACAGCTCGGGATGAGGAATGATAAGGTCAGGTTCGGCTACCCGCCTGTCTCCGAAGCGAACGATATCCAGATCCAGAGTGCGTGAGCCCCAACGCTCGGTTCGGTTTCGCCCCTGCGCCTGTTCAATGGCTTGCAGGGCCCGGAGCAATTGCCGGGGCTCGAGCCGGGTCTCCAGGAGAACCATCTGATTGAGATAGGGAGGTTGTTGCTTGCCACCCAGCGGCGCGGTTTCCTCGATGGTGGAGGCGGAGACCAGAGCGGTATCCGGCAGAGCGGCCAGGGCCGCCCGCGCTGCCCGCAGGTGGCCCTCCCGGTCGCCCAGGTTGCTGCCCAGCGCCACGTACGCCTTTTCCGGCAGTCTTCGCTCAGACCTCGACAACGAAGTGACTCGCGATCCGCTGGAGATCGGAAGCGAGGTCGCCGAGCTCGCGGATGGCCCGCTCCAGCTCAACCTGTCCGGCCGAGGCTTCTCCCGCCCGTTTTGCCAGCGTATCGGTATCGGCCCGGCTCTTGGCCGAACTGGCGGCAACCTGCTCGATCTGCCCGGTGAGGGAATTCACCGCGTCCCGCTGTTGTGCTGCAGTCGCAGCAATGGCCTTGGCGTGGCCGCCGGCCTCGCCAGTGGTACCCACGATAGCATCCAGTGCCTTGGCGGCATCGGCGCTCAGCTCTTCTACTCCGGCCACAACATCCCGGCCTCGCTCCATCTGGCTGGACACGGAGGATACCTGATCGGCGATTTCGCCGAGCAAGCCGCCGGCTTCCTGGGCGGCGTGCAGGCTTTGAGCGGCGAGCTCCCTGACTTCGGAGGCCACGACGGCAAAGCCCCTGCCCTCCCGACCGGCTCGCGCGGCTTCGATCGCGGCGTTCAGGGCGATGAGATTGGTCAGATCGGCAATCTCACGGATGGTGCCAATGAAACCGGTGATGCGCTGAGTCAACGCGCCGAGGGAAGCAACCCGGTCGGCGCCCCCGGCGACAAACCCCTTGAGCTCGACCAGCCGGGCGATGGCGTCACCGATCACGTCGCGGTTGCGCGCCGCGACCTCGGCCGCCGTGCCGCTGGCCGCCGCAGCCTGAGCTCCCTGGTTCATCATCTCCTGCGAGGCGTTCGCCAGCGACCCGGTGGCCCGGAGCCCGCCGGTAGCGAACCGCTCCAGCTCCATGGCGCCCTGACGCATGCCAAGAGAGACATCGGCCAGAGCGCTGGCCGATGTTCGAAGCGAGTCTGCCACCCGAGCCAGCGACGTGACCTGCTCGCCGATCTGCCCCACCGTCAGGACCAGCGGCCGCCGGAGCTCGGCGATGTGAATGGCGGTAGCCATTTGGCCAGCCAACGTGCTCATGGCCAACAGGTCTTTGGAGCCATAGACGTGACGTTTCTGGTGTTCCAACTCGAGCAGGCCCAGGATCTCGTCACCGAACCGGATGGGGTGGATGACCAGAGACAGGGCGTGGCCCAGCACTCCGGCCACACGGTCGTCCTTGCGGGTATCCCGTAGCACGAGCGGCTCTCGAGTTTGCAGCACTTCCTGTCTGAGAGCCCCGACTTCCTGGGGCGGCTCGTCACGATTGGGCCGGCCCATCGAGCTGCGGAAGACCAGGGTAATCTGCGATCCCTGCACCCGGTATACTCGAAAGTCGCTCCAGTCGAGCAAACGGTAGCCGAGCCGCTCGATCTGGGTGAATGACCCCTGAAGAGTGGCATTACTCGCGATGGCCGCCTCCATCAGGTGGACCTTGTTCAGGTCTTCGGCGCCGATTGCCTCATCCAGAATCTGACGGGCGAGCAAGCCCACCACACCAAGGGCAAGGGCCACGGCAACCCAGGCGCCGGGCTCCAGCTTGGCCAGGGTGGCAATCATGATGGTGCTGGCGATGAGAGTCAGCAGGTAGGAGCTGATCTCCCAACGCAGGATCAGGATCTTCTCGGCACTTTCCAGCTTGTTGCGGATCAGCAGGCTGAAGTAGAAGAGAGCCCGGCTCAGGAAGAAGTAGAGGGCGACAAGAATGGCGGCGGCCGGCAGAAAATCCAGCGCCAACTCGCTGGTGCCACCCATCGCGAGAATCGCCGCGTAGGCGCCATAGGCCGCCACAAAGGTGATCACTTCGCGGCCGGCGTTGATCACGCCGGTTCGTGGCTGCTTCCGGAGCGCGAAGACGTCTGCGGCCGCTACGCCGGCCCACAGCGCAGCGGCGACCGGCGACGGACCGATGCACACCGCTCCGACGAGTGTCGGTATGGCCGATTGGGTCAGGTACGAATACTTGCTCAGCCGGACCGGCACGGTCCGAAGGGCAAAGATGCTGAGCATCAATACAGTGGTGGAGATGGGGCTGGTCATCCACTGGGAATCGACCGCCAGCACTCCTGCCAGGAGTATGAGCCCGCCAAGCCAAAGCATTCTGCTGTAGCCGTTGAGCACCCGCTGGACCTTGATGGTCATCTCCCCGCCCCCCCATCGAGACCCGCCCGAAGCTGGCGAAGAAAGCGGGCCGCTTCGCGAACGCCGTCGCGGCCCAGAACATCTACCAGCGC
>DATFQK010000163.1:0-2078 GCA_035264345.1 Gemmatimonadales bacterium
GTGGCCAGGGCGGCGCCCAGCACCTTGCGGACGACAGCGTCTTCGAGCACGGCTCGCTCCTTCGGGGGTTGCGCTCCGCTCCCGGCCGAGCCGGCCCGGGGAGCGCCGTCATTGTAGAGGCCGGTCCCCCCGGAACCAGGCGACCGTGCGGGCCACCGCCTCGGCGTGTGGCCTGGGGGTCAACGGGCCGAAGGCGCGCTGGAACTTGGACCATTCGACCTTTGGTCTGCGATACGCTCTGGCTGCCGGGTACCCCAGGCGCAGGATGAAGGCCGCAGCCGATGACAATACGGGCCGGAATCTATTGCCGGATCAGCCGCGACACAGAAGGAAAAGAGCTCGGCGTCGAGCGCCCAGAGAAGGACTGCCGACGAATTGCTAAAGAACGCGGCTGGGAAGTGATCGAGCCGCCCTATATTGACAACGACGTGAGTGCCGCAAAAGGCAGCAGGAAAGTTCGCAAGCAATATCTGCGGCTGGTGGAGGACATCGAAGCCGGCAAGCTCGACGCGGTTGTCATCTGGATGGAAGGCCGCCTCCAGCGGCAGGTGCTGGAGCTGGTCGAGTTCCTCCAAGTCTGTGAAGCCGCCGGCGTCAGTCGGATCGCCAGCGCTGGCGGCGAGTTCGACCTAGCCAACTCTGACCAGCGCGCGATGCTGTACATCAAGGCGGCCCTGGCTGAGGCTGAGATCGAGAGAATGCGGGCCCGGGTTCGGCGCAAGAACCTGGAGCGGGCCGAAAACGGTGACGCCCATCCCGGCGGTATCTGGGCGTTCGGCACCATCGGGGCCGGCAAGCAGCGCGTGACAGAGGCGCAGGCGCGAGCCGAGCGGGAACTGATCGCCGATGCCGCCCAGCGGATCATCGACGGCGACAGCCTGCGCGGCATCGCCACCGACTGGAATGAGCGAGGGATCCAGACCCCGACCGGGAGAAGCTGGAGCAACGTCACCTTGCGGACCATGCTGCTCAGCCCCCGCCTGGCCGGCCAGCGACAGCATAACGGCCAACTCCATCCCGCGACGTGGAAGCCGATCTTTCCGCAAGAGAAGTGGAAGATCATGAAAGGCATCCTTGAGGATCCCGAGCGGGTGACCAAAGGCCGCGGTGGCATCTAGCGGCACCTACTCTCTGGGCTGGTGAAGTGTGGGCACTGCGGCACCAACATGACCGTCCGGAACAGCAGGTCCGGGGGCCGGTTGTACTGCTGCTCGACCGCCCAGCGAGGCGGGTGCGGGCGGCTGCAGCGGTCGGCCGATCAGGTGGAGCAGCTGATCAGCGAGGCGCTGTTCGTTACGGTCGAGGAGGGCGTCGAGCCTCACCGGGCCGTCGCGACGGATGATCCCACCCGTGAGCTGTACGAGGCCCTGACCCGCGATCAGGGACTCCTCGACCGCCTTGAGGACAAGGTTGCCGAGGAGTTGGTCAAGCCTGAGACCGCCAAGCGCAAGCGTGCCGAGATCGAGCGACGGATGGAGACGACCCGGCGTCGGCTCGCCGAACTCGGGGGTGCCAGGGTCGCGGCCCGCATCCCGCGGAACCTCCGCGCCGTCTGGGAGGACTTCTCGCTCGACCGGAAGCGGGCGATCATCGCGGTGGTCGTGGAGCGGATCGAGATCCACCCGCAGGGCAGGTCCCCGGTGTTCGACCCCAACGCGATCAAGGTCACCTGGCGGGCTTGAGCCTAGTAATATCTACATGCGTACTTTGGGTGCGCTTGCTTAGCCCATCTCTGAATCTGATAATGCGCAGCGGCGAGACCCAACGCAGGCATCCTCCGATGAAGATCCGAGCAGCCCCAGGGGGTGCGGAAGCAGATTCGGAAACACCCTCCGGGCCACCCGGACGCCGCCATCGTTCCCTGATCGCCGCGGCCGGCAACGCGGGGCCTCCTCGGCAACACTTCGGATGATCCTCCCAACGCTTCAAGCATGACTGATGGGCCGTTAATCGCCGTCGGCCTCGCTCGCCAACCGGCCCGCGGCGACGGCAGTACAACGTTCACCGTATATTCCTGGCGAAATCCGCCGCGCGGTTACGTCACCCGCAGGTCGACTCGACCCGGCACGAGGCAGAAG
>DATFQK010000164.1:0-10962 GCA_035264345.1 Gemmatimonadales bacterium
AAACAGCTTCCGTTCGGACCCTGATTTCAAGAACGTCGTTACCGATCGCCCCCGCGGCGTTACCGGGAACGGCATGCTGCTGCCGGGACAATGAGGCGGGGCAGCGGGGCAGCGGGGCAGCGAGGCAGCTTGGCCAACAGCTCGGCTCCCAGGTGGGTTTTTACTGCCCCGCTGCCCGGCCGCCCCGCTGCCCCGCTTGGACTGGCCCTCTTCCTGGTGCTCCTGGGTTGGCGGCCGGTCTACGGCCAGTCGGACCGCTGCGTCTTCCAAATCACCAACGTGGACCGGCAGGGCGCCGTGGTCGAGACGCCGCGGGGCACCAACTACTTTGCGGGTGGCAACGTCCAGCTCAGCTGTAAGGGCTCACAAGTCACCATGCAAAGCGACAGCGTGGCAGCCTATGGCGGCAACGTGGTGCATTTCATCGGGAACGTGAAGTATCGCGACTCCACCCTCACCATGGACGCGGAGAAAGGCACCTACTACAAGAACGGGGAGAAGTGGGAGGCCCGGGGGAAGGTCTTCACCCAAAACCTGCGGACCGGCTCCAAGCTCACCGGGCCCGCGCTGGACTACTACCGCGTGGTCAAAGGGGTGAGGGACACGCTCGCGATGTATGCCACCGGCCGCCCCCGCATCGAATACGCCGATGCCGAGCCGACAGCGAAACCTGCGGAGCCGTACATCATCGTGGCGGACCGGGTGCGGTTCAAGGGCAACGATCGGCTCTGGGCCGGGGGCAAGGTCACGATCGATCGGAGTGATTTCGCCGCCCGGGGCGACTCGCTTCGGCTGGATACAGGGAAGGGAAGCGACGGCACCCTGGTGGGTGGAACCCCCATCATGCGGGGTTTGGGCCGAGATAGCTTCAGCCTGACCGGTAAGCGGCTCGATCTCAAGCTGGAGCGGCGGGAGATCACCTACGTGATCGCCAAGGGCAATGGTCATGCCGTGAGCAAGGAGTGGGACCTGGTTGCCGATACTATTGGTCTCGACATCAAGAATCGCAGGCTGGAACGAACTCTGGCCTGGGGAGATTCGATTCGGCCCAACGCCACCTCGCCGGCGTATGCCATGCGGGCGGACTCACTGGCCCTGGACACCCCGGGCCAGCAGCTGAAGGAAGTCCGGGGGTTCGGCACAGCCTGGCTCGGCGGCACCATCGATTCCCGAACCAAACAGCGGGACTGGATGCGGGGCGACACGGTGGTCGCTCAGTTCGTGCAGAAGGATTCGGCCGGAACCCGGCATGCCGCCTTGAGCCGGATCGTCGCCCGAAAGAGCGCCCAGTCGTTTCATCTCGATGCCAGTCCGCGGTACCCCGATCGGCCGTCGATCAACTACGCCCGGGGTGACGTGATCGTCATGACCATGAAGCAGGGAGCGCAGGGCGGGGTGGACCGGGTGGACGTCCAGGGGCTGCAGGATGGAATTCAGCTGGAGGCGAGTGACACTCCTCCAGCGGATTCCCTTCGGACCCGCAGCGACTCGCTGTCGCGGACCCGGGGGGGGCGATGACCGCACCGGAGTGGGTATCGGCCCTGGGCGACCGTGATCCTTCGGTCCCGATCGGATTGGCGGCGATTGTACGCGCCGCCGGACCGACAGATAGTATTGCCTTCTCCGATCTGGTGCACAGCTATCGCGAGGCTTACCTCGCCTGTTACCAGCAGATCGGCGAGGCCGACCAGGAAGTCTCCGGCGATGACGTCCGGCACCACCTCACTTCTTCCGTGCTGCCGCGCCTGGCCACTGAAGGATGGATCCTGGACACGGCCGCGGGCTATTGGCAGACGCTACGCCCCAGGGTGGCCTGGTGGGGGCCGACTCCGGAAGAACGGCAAACGGTCTATGACGCGCTCCTGAGCTCCGCCCGCCGCGCGGTGCAACGGGCGGCCAAGACCTACCCGAGGAAGCGCACCTCCGCCAGCGTTCTCGAGGGCCTTGATCTGCGCAAGAGCTTCAAGGGCCGGCCAGTGGTTGACCGGGTCAGCGTGAGAGTAGAGCAGGGAGAAATCGTTGGTCTGCTGGGGCCCAATGGGGCGGGAAAGACCACGACCTTCTACCTTATTACTGGTTTGATCCTGCCCGACGAAGGACGGGTACTGCTGGACGGCGTGGAATTGACCGACGCGCCGATGTATCTGCGGGCACGCAGCGGCATCGGGTACCTGGCCCAGGAACCCTCGGTGTTCCGTAAGATGACCGTCGAGGAGAACATCCTGGCCATTTTGGAGACCCGACCGATGGCTCGGGAAGAGCGACACCGGCAGCTCGACCGCATGCTTGACGAGCTGTCCATCAAGCATCTGAGAAAGAACCGGGCCTACTCACTGAGCGGAGGCGAGCGGCGCCGCCTGGAGATCACCCGGGCTCTGGTCTCCGATCCCAAGTTCATGCTGCTGGACGAGCCGTTCGCCGGAGTAGACCCGATCGCGGTTCACGATATTCAAACGATCGTCGCGGGACTGCGGCACCGCGGGATCGGCGTGCTGATTACCGACCATAACGTTGAACAGACCCTCGACATTGTAGACCGGGCATACATCATGTTCGAAGGCAAAGTGCAGGCCGCGGGAACGGTTCGTGAGCTGGTCTACGACGACCGTGTCGCGCAACTGTATCTCGGACCCACCCTCACGGCCAGGCTTCGGGCCCGACTCGAGGCGGTAGCATGAGAACCGGGCTTTCCCAGCATACCAGCCTTCGTCAGGAGCTCCGGGTCAATCCACGGCTCTACCAGGCCATGGATATGCTGTACATGCCGATGATGGATCTGCAGCAGCACCTCAAGCAGGAGCTGCTGGCTAACCCCTTCCTGGAGCTGCTCGAGCCGGAGGACGAAACCACCGAGCAGCCCGCCGCGGAGGAGCAAAAGGAGAAGAAGGAGAAGGAGGAAGAAGTCGATTGGGAGGAAATTCTCCTCAACGGCTTCGAGGTGGGCGGCACCCGGGAGCAGTACGAGCAGCTGGAGTACACCGAGCCCGTCACGGTGGAAACCCGGAATCTGATTGATCACCTCCGGGAGCAGCTCCAGATGCTGGTCCTGACGCCGCGGCAACTGCTTCTGGCCGAAGAGTTCCTGGGCAATATCAACGAGGAAGGCTACCTCGCCGCCTCCCTGGATGAAATCCTCGGCTCGGTGAACCAGCTGATGGCCGGGCACCTGACCCGAGGCGGAGAGAGCGAAGAAAACGGAAATGAGGGAGAGGAGAGCCTCGACGATTTCGGCGCTTCGTCTGAGGCCCCTCTGTCGGCCACCGGACCCACTCAAAGCACGCCGTCACCCACTTCGACCCTCAGCTCGCCGCCGGCTCCGTCTTCTCCGCCTTTCTACAGCATGCAGGAGGCCGAGGACATGCTGGCCATCATCCAGCGGCTCGACCCGTCGGGAACCGGCGCCCGTGATCTCCGTGAATGCCTCCTCATCCAGCTGGTAGAGCTGGGCGACACCAGCTCACTGACGTACCGGCTGGTGAATGAAGCCTTTCCCGATCTGATTGCGCACCGGTGGAATGATCTGGCCAAGCGATTCGGCGTCGAGCCCGCTGCGGTTCAGGCCGCGGCAGACCAGCTCTCCCGGCTCGACCCCAAGCCCGGCCTCAAGTACTCGGAGCAGAGCGACGGGTACATCATTCCCGATCTGATCGTCGAGAAGATCGGCGGCCGATATCAAGTGTTCCTCAACGATACCGGAATGCCCCGGCTTCGACTGAGCCGCTCCTATCAGGAGATCGCCCGCGACAAGAAAAAGATGACGCCGGAAAACCGCGAGTTCATCGCTTCCAAGATGAACAGCGCAAACTGGATGATTCAGGCCATCGAGCAGCGGCGACAGACCATGCTCAAGGTGATGAACTTCATCGTCGACCGGCAGCGCGACTTCTTCGAAAAGGGCATCGAATATCTCAAGCCGCTCACGCTGCGCGAGGTGGCTGAGGTGATCAACATGCATGAATCCACCGTCAGCCGGGTCACCAACGAGAAGTTCGTCCAGACGCCTCGTGGCGTGCTGCCGCTCAAGTTCTTCTTCTCCAGTGCGCTGTCGACCGCCTCCGGGGAGGATGCCAGTGCCCGCTCGATTCGCGCCAAGCTGGAGAAAATGGTGGGCGAGGAGAACAGCGCGAAGCCTCTCACCGATCAGCAGATCGTCCATCTCTTCCAGGAGCAGGGAATCCAGATTGCCCGACGCACGGTCGCCAAGTACCGCGACCAGCTGGGAATCCTTCCGGCCCGCATGCGGAAACGGGTATGACCGTTGCCTCGGTCGAGACGCTGGATGTCAGCGTGCTCGTCCCGGCCAAGGACGAGTCCGATAATCTCCCGGAGTTCATCCAGCGTTGTGCCCAGGCCCTGGGGTCGGCCGGGTTCTCCTTCGAAGTCATCGTGGTCAACGACGGCTCCCGCGATGGGACCGACCGGGTGTTGCGCGAGCTGCAGCGGCAGTACCCCTTCCTGGAGATTGTTACCCACCGGCGACAGCGGGGCATCGCCGATGCTCTCCGTTCTGCCGGCGATGTCGCCCGAGGCGACATCTTCGTCTTCTATCCCGCCGACCTGCAGTATCTCCCCGAGGACATTCCCGGCCTGGTGGCCCCGATTCTGGAGAACCGGGCCGATATCGTCACCGGTACCAAGCAGGGCAAGTACGAGAAGGCCTTCGTCTCCCGGGTCTACAACGGGCTCTGCCGCTGGCTCTTCGGCGTGCGGGTCACCGATCTGAATTCCGTCAAGGCATACCGCCGAGAGGTGATGCTGGGTGTGCCGCTGCGCCCCGACTGGCACCGGTACATGGTGGTCATCGCTGCGGCCGACGGGTACCGTCTTACTTCCCTCCCGGTTCCGCTGTATCCCCGCCGGGCGGGAACCTCGAAGTTCAACTGGCGCCGGATCCCGGTGGGCATGTTCGACCTGGTCTCCGTCTGGTTCCAGCTTCGCTTTGGCCGCAAGCCGATGATGTTCTTCGGCGTGGGCGGCGCTCTCCTGTTCAGCATCGGTCTGCTGGCCGGTATTGCGGCGCTGATCCTCCGCTTTGGCTACAACATCGGTCTCCGGCCGCTGCTCAATTTGGTCGAAACGATGGTGATCAGCGGGATCGTGCTGTTCGGGTTCGGCTTTCTGGGGGAGATGATCGCAGGCATGCGAGAGGAGACGCGGGAGATTGCCCGCGGCATCGCCCGGCTGGAGAAACCCGACGGCAGAGACTGATCGGTGCGTGTCGTCTTCCTGACTCACAACTTTCCCCGGTGGCCCGGAGATGTTTCCGGCTCGTTCCTTGGCACCTTGGCCTCCGCCCTGGTGCGCCGTGGCGTGCAGCTTCGGGTGGTGGCACCAAGTGATGCGGGGCAGGGGGGAAGTACGGTCCTGGACGGCGTGCCGGTGCGCCGGGTCCGCTACGCCTCGCCGAGTGCAGAGACCCTGGCCTATGGGGGCATGATGTCCAGCGCCTTGCGCCACCCCGGCGGGTGGGCAGCCCTCGCTGGGCTCTGGCGGGCGCTTCGGCGAGCGGCTCACGAGGAGCTCAAGGCGGGCGCCGATCTCATCCACGCACACTGGTGGGTTCCTGCGGGCCTGGCTTTGCCCCCGGGTCTCCCAAGCGTGCTCACGGTGCACGGGACCGACGCTGCGCTTCTCCGCCGGTCGCGCCTGGCCCGGTGGGCGGCACGGCCCGTCTTCCACCGTGCGCGAGTCGTCACCACGGTGTCGCGCGAGCTGGCCCAGTGGGTTCAGAATGGGACCGGTCGCCACGTCGCCGCTTCGCATATTCAGCCCATGCCAATCAGAAGCAGCAACTTTCCCTGGAGCCGCGGGGGTGGCGGCGCCGTGGTGATTGCCCGGCTGACCGCCCAGAAACGGGTGCGACTCGCTATTGATGCGGTGGCAACCCTCCGGTCTTGCGGCCACAACCTGCCGCTTACGATCGTGGGCGATGGCCCGGAACGGACTGCGCTGGAGGACCACGTCTCCAAAATTGGGATTTCCCCGTTGGTGCGTTTTATCGGGGCGGTCGAGCCTGGAAACGTGCCGGAGTATCTCTCCCGCGCCGATATCATGATTTTTCCGGCCCGAGAGGAGGGGTTCGGACTCGCCGCAGCAGAGGCCCTCATGGCCGGGGTGCCGGTGGTTGCCTGCTGGGATGGCGGCGGCATCCTGGATATCGTCCCCGAAACCGGCGCGGGTCGGCTCACCATCCCTTCTGCACAGGCACTGAGTGATGCGATCCTGAGCATCCTTCAGGATCCCGATCGCAGGGACATGGCCAGGCTGGTCGGCGAGTCGTGGCGAGCCCGGCTGGCACCGGATCACGTGGCGGAGATCTGTCAGGGCTGGTACCGCGAGGCACTGAGTGCGTAGCGGCTGGCTCCGAATCGCCCAGGCGGTCGTAGGTCTCGCCATCGTCTGGTTCGCGGCTCGAACGCTGATCCACAACTGGGATCAGCTTCGCTCCCAGCCGCTTGAATGGCAGCTCAAGCCCGGATGGCTTGCCCTCAGCCTCGGCCTCACCTGGTCGATGTACGCTCTACTGATTTTGGCCTGGCGAGGAATACTCGCGAGTTGGGGACAGCGGTTGGATGGGTGGAGCGCTGCTCGGATCTGGGTTCTGTCCAGTCTGGGAAAATATCTGCCGGGAAAAGTCTGGGCCGTGGCTGGGATGGCGGTGTTGTCACAACGCGCCGGCGTTGCTCCTTGGGCAGCCACCGGCTCTGCTGTGGTCATGCAGGTGCTCGCCATCGGCACCGGAGCAGCCGTGGCGGGTGTCGCGGGGTCTCACCTCCTGGAATCGGCCAGCCCCGGCGTAAGTACGGCTCTCGTGCTGCTCGTGGTCGGCTCGATCGTTTCGGTTGGCTTGTTGCTGTGGCCCCCGGTGCTGCGTGGTCTGCTCCGATTGGCGGCCCCGCAAGCCGCAGGGGAACGACAGCCCACTGGCAGGGGTATCATCATTGGAATCCTGGCCAACACGCTTGCCTGGCTGGGTTATGGCCTGGGCCTATGGCTGCTGGCCCGCGGAGTTCTTCCCCAGTCCGGCCTCGGCCTCCGGTTGGCTCTCACCGCTTTCACGGCGTCGTACCTGGCCGGCTTTCTGGCGCTGTTTGCACCGGGCGGTATCGGGGTGCGGGAGGGGCTTTTCATCTTGATGCTGCAGCAACCTCTCGGTATCGCTACGGCTACGTCGCTGGCGCTGGCATCCCGTCTCTTGCTGACCGTTGCCGAGCTGGGTGCGGCCGTTCCATTCCTCGCTTTTCAGCGGAGGCAGGCACGTGTCCCGTCCTGAGGCCCCATCCGAGCTCGATCAGATGCCCCGGTGGCTTCCATTCGTCGTAATGGCCGCTTTGACACTGCTCCTGTTCCGGAACTATCTCGTCAGCGGGCCGGGAGCGATGCTCCTGGGACAGGATACTATTGCCGCCGGCATCATGTTTCGCTCGTTCTTCGTCGAGCATGTCAAGGCGCTCGGGCGGATGCCGCTGTGGAACCCGTACCTCTTCGGGGGAGTTCCTACCATCGAAGCCGGGAGCGGGGACTTTCTCTACCCGACGTCCATCTTGCACTTTGTGCTGTCCATGCCCAAAGCGCTGGCCTGGAAACTGATTGTGCATGTGTATCTGGCCGGCGTGTTCATGTATCTGGCAGCCCGAGCATTCGGGGTAACCCGGTGGGTGGCTTTGTTCGCCGGATCGGCGTACCTGCTGTCGGCGAACCTGGTGAGTCTGGTCTGGGGCGGGCAGGATGGAAAGATGTACGTCACCACGCTGTTCCCAGCCGCGCTCTGGCTGTTGGTTACCGCCCTGGACCGCCGCTCGCGGCTACGGTTCCTGTGGCTGGGAGTGGTCGCGGGACTCATGGTCATCGCGCACCCGCAACTGGCATACTACGCGTATATCGCGCTCCTGGCCTACGCCCTCGGCAGCTTAATCAGCCGCCGCCACCAGGGAGGCGCCCTGCTCGCATCGGGCCTGGCTGGCGGGATGCTCGCTGCATTCACCGCCCTTGGGGTGGCCGCCATAACGCTCTTCCCCATGTATCGCTACTTGCGGGAGGATTCTCCCCGCGCGGGGCCGGGTCGGGGGTTCGAGTACTCCGCCAGCTGGTCGCTGCATGCCGAGGAGGCGCTGTCGCTGTTCGTTCCAGATTTCAGCGGAACCGACGCCCAATCCGAGACGTACTGGGGTAAGAACCCTTTCAAACACAACTCGGAATATGGCGGTGCGTTGATCCTGGTACTCGGAATCGCGGCCACTGTGGGCCTCAAAGACGATCGCCGCCGGTGGGGACTCGGCGCCATGGCTGCCATAGCGCTCCTCTATGCCCTCGGGGCGGGGACGCCCGTGTTTCGCCTGTTGTACACCACGGTGCCGGGGCTCAAGAACTTTCGGGCCCCGAGCCTGGCCACGTTCGTCGCGATCGCCTCATTCACGCTGCTGGCGGCACTACTAGTAAACCGCGTTTTGTCGGGCGGAGAGCCGCGAGCCCGGCGTGCAATGTCGATTGCCCTCCTTACCGGAGCTCTTGCGGCGGGGGCGATTGCTTTAGTGGCAGCGGCCGGTGGATCCGCTCTATATCAGGGATGGACCGCAACCTTTGGCGCCGCGGAAGGAGGTCAGCGAGCCCAGGCCTTCAGTGCCAACCTCCCGCGAATCGTCGGGGGGGCCCTCAGCGTGGCTCTCATGTGCGCCCTCTCCTGGGGCGCCCTGCTGCTGTGGCAGCGGGGGACTCTTCGGGCAGTGCACGTCGTGCTCATCCTGATGGCCCTTACGGCACTCGATCTGCTGCGGGTGGACGACCGCTACATTCAGGTGGTTCGCTATGATGATTTCTTCCCGCCAGACGAAGGCATTCAGGCGCTGCGATCCCGGTTGGTCCCCGGGGAACGGGTGCTCGCGGTGGGCGGGGTGTATCCCGAAGGATTTCTCGCCACCTACGGAGTTCCCGAAGTCTTCGGCTATCATGGCAATCAGCTTCGCTGGTACAATGCGCTCACCCGGTACGACGTGCGCCAGGGGGCGCGAACCTCGGCCGAACTGCAGCAGTACTGGATCAGCTTTTTGAGCAGCGCCGGGCTGCGGGCTCTGGCTGCTCGCTACGTCCTGTTGCCTGGCCAGGTCGATCTGCCCGGATTTCGACTTCTTGGCGCGGACCAACGCGTTGCCATCTACCTGAATGAACACGCTATGGCCGGTGCGTCAGTCGTGCCCGAGGTGCAGGTCGAGCCCGATTCGGCCCGGCGCATTGCGCTGCTGTGGTCGCCGACGCTCGATCCGGCCAGGACTACGGTACTGGAACGGCCGGTGCCGGCCATCGGGCAGGCCGGGGGAACCGGCACGGCGGTTATTGAAGGGAACGGCGATGACACCCTTGCTATCCGTGCGCGCTCAACCGGACCAGCCCTGCTCACCATCAGCCGCACTTATCACCCCTCCTGGCAGGCAGAGATCGATGGCGTTCCCACCCCGGTTCTGAGAGCGAATCATGCGCTGATGGCCGTTCCACTGACCGGCGCCGGCGATCACCGGGTGCTGCTGCGCTACCGTCCCAAGATCGTGTCTCTGGCCTCGGGCATTACGGTTGCCACCTGTGCCATCGTGCTCCTGGCAAGCGCCATCGCGATGGCTCAGGATTTTCGCCGCCGCAGACGTGGCTGAGCGCTTTCTGGTCGTCGTTCCGACCTACAATGAACGGATGAACCTCCCGCTGGTGGTTCCTGCCATCCTCCAGCAGGACCCCAGGATTGAGGTGCTGGTGGTGGACGACAACTCACCCGATGGCACCGGGCAGCTCGCGGATGAGCTGGCAGCTTCCACGCCGCGGGTTCACGTGCTGCACCGGCCGGCCAAATCCGGCCTGGGCAAGGCCTATCTGGCCGGCTTCCGTTGGGCCTTGGACCACTGTTACGACCTCATCTTCGAGATGGACGCGGACTTCTCTCACGATCCCAAGTTTCTGGGAGAGTTTGTGCGAGCAGCAAAGGATGCCGACGTCGTCATTGGCTCCCGCTATCGCACCGGGGTGAACGTTATCAACTGGCCCATCTCGCGCCTCTTGCTCTCCATCGGCGCCAACGAGTACGCCCGGTGGATCACCGGCCTTCCCTTGGCGGACTCCACCGGCGGCTTTAAGTGCTTCCACCCCGAGGTGCTCGAGACGATCGACTTCGACAAAGTCCGCTCCAACGGATATGCCTTTCAGATTGAGATGAGCTTCCGGGCCTGGAAGAAGGGATTTCGCCTGGTGGAGATCCCGATCGTCTTTACCGACCGGATCGAGGGCCAAAGCAAGATGAACAAGAAGATCGTTCGGGAAGCGATCTGGATGGTCTGGTGGCTACGGCTGCAGGCCCTGATGAGGAGACTGTGAGGGGCACGGTCTTCTACAAAATGAGCGGGTCGGGGAACGACTTTGTATTCCTGGATGGTCGGGCCACCACCGCGGACCGCTGGTCGGCGGCCGAAATCAAAGCCGTGTGCGATCGGCGGCGCGGCGTAGGGGCCGACGGCCTGGTGATCCTCACGCCGTCCACGGCTGAGGCCGTCCGGATGACCTACTGGAACTCGGACGGCTCACGCACAGCGATGTGCGGCAACGCGGCCCTCTGCAGTGGTCGGCTGGCGGCTTACCTGGAGATGGTACCGGCCGGAGAGTTCTGCCTCCAGACCGAGGCCGGGCCAGTGAGGGTTCGAGCGCAGCCATCCACCGAGCTGGCAGAGATCAACCTGCCCGACTTGGAGCTTCTGCGGGACGAACTGGCGCTCTCCCTCGATCGGGGTGAGCGCTGGATGGCCTACCTGACCGTGGGTGTACCTCACGTGGTCGTTCGGGTGGAGGATGTCGAGGAGGTGGACGTGCCCGTTCGGGGGAAAGCGCTGCGGTTCGACCCGGGGTTCGGCCCCGCCGGTGCCAATGTCAATTTCGTGGCTCCAGTAGCCGGCCTGGATGGGATTTGGGTGATTCGAACGTACGAGCGAG